>CAJTXH010000005.1 GCA_910580005.1 uncultured Lachnospiraceae bacterium
AGTGCTGAAAGCACTGCTAGTTACTATGAACAGCGTAGCTGTGAATAGTAACTGTGTGTTAAACATATAAGGGAGAATATTGTATGAATACACAGAATGAAGCAAGAAATTTAAGTATGGTAATGGATTTATACGAACTTACAATGGGTAATGGTTATTTTACAAGCGATGACACCAGCACAAAGGTTGTGTTTGATGTATTTTACCGCAACAATCCAGATAAAGGAGGCTTTTCTATATTTGCAGGGCTTGGACAGATTATAGAATATATTGAGAACTTGCATTTTGATGATAATGACATTGCTTATTTAAGAAGCCTTGATATATTTGACGAAAAATTCCTGGAATATCTTAAAAGCTTTAAGTTCAGGGGAGATATTTATGCTCTTGAAGAGGGCACAGTTATGTATCCTGATGAACCTGTTATTACTGTTATTGCACCATTGGTTGATGCACAGATTATAGAAACTGCGGTACTTCTTGAAGTAAACCACCAGTCCCTTATAGCAACAAAGACAAGAAGGATATGCTATGCAGCAGCAGGCAGGCTTGTTTCTGACTTCGGGGCACGCAGGGCACACAATATGGATGCTGCTGTATATGGTGCAAGGGCAGCATTTATAGGAGGTGCATCTTCTACAGCAACAGTACTTGCAGGGCAAATGTTTGGAATACCAGTAAGCGGCACTATGGCACATAGCTGGGTTATGTTTTACCAGGATGAATTTACAGCATTTAAAAAATATGCAGAAACATATCCTGACATGACAGTACTGCTTGTTGACACATATGATGTATTAAGGAGCGGCATACCTAATGCAATAAGGACAGCTAAAGAAGTGCTGGAGCCAATTGGAAAACGTCTTAAAGGCATAAGGCTTGACAGCGGCGACCTTGCATACCTTTCAAAGAAAGCAAGGAAAATGCTTGATGATGCAGGGCTTGGTGACTGTATGATAGTTGCATCAAACAGCCTTGATGAATTTACAATACAGTCCCTTATAGCGCAGGGGGCGCAGATAGACAGTTTTGGTGTGGGTGAAAGGCTGATAACATCTAAGTCTGAACCTGTATTTGGTGCAGTTTATAAAATATCTGCTGTAGAAAGTAATGGCGTGTTTGAACCAAGGATAAAGGTTTCTGAAAATATAGAAAAAATTACTAACCCAGGGCTTAAAAAGCTTTACAGGGTTTATGATGAAAATAATAAGGCTATTGCTGATATTATTGCAAAATATGACGAAGAACTTGAGGATTTAAGTGAGGTTAGTTATATTGACCCATTAAAGCCGTGGAAGAGAAGAAGCTTTAAAGGCTGCCGTTTTGTAAACCTGCAGAAACAGGTATTTAAGGATGGCAGGTTTACAGGCACTAAGAAAGGTGTACATGAAATAGCAAGATATGCCAGAGAACAGCTTGATAATGAAATATGGATAGAAGAACAGCGCTTTGAAAACCCGCACAGGCATTACCTAGATATGACACCTGCTTATTATGAAATGAAACGGGAGCTTTTATCTTCTGTAAAAGAATAAGTTTCTATACTATATATGGAGGAAGTTGCATGAAGAAAAAAATCTATGCACTGCTATTGCTGTTGTTTGTTTTATTTGTTGGGGGATATTATTATATATATTATCCTGTAATAAATATACACAAGCCCTCTTTCTGGGCTGGCATAGTGGTAATATGCCTTGTGCTTGGGGCTATATGTGGCATTAACAGTATCAGGTATAAATTTGACAGGAATAAAAAGATTAAGAATTTTAACACCCTGCCTTTTATCAGTAAAACATTTGGAGTTCTTGCAGCAGTTCTTTTTCTTGTGGCATTTATTGGGAATATTATTGGTTCACCGCTTTTAAGGGCAAAGAAATATGCTTCATTGCTGGAAGTGGAGAATAAGGACTTTGCAACTGACCTTGAAGAAACAGAGCATATAACAGACCTTGCACTTATGGATACAGAAAGCGCAAGGATATTTGGCAACAGGAAAATCGGTTCACTATCAGAGGTAGTAAGCCAGTATGAAGTTGAAAGGAATTATACACAGATAAGCATACAGAAAGTGCCATATAAAGTTTCTGCGCTTAAATATGCAAGTTTTTTTAAGTGGTGGAATAACAGGGATAAGGGCATTCCAGGATATGTAAAGGTAAACCCTGTTAATTCAAATGCAGAGTATGTGGAACTGCCACAAGGCATGAAGTATGTACCATCTGCATATCTTAATTATAACCTTATGCGCCATGTGCAGCTTAAATACCCAACAAAGATTATATCAGGGTATAATTTTGAAATTGATGATGAAGGAAACCCTTATTATGTATGCCCTACAGTTTCTGCACGTGTTGGGCTTTTTGGCGGCATGGATGTAAATGGTGTTATATTATGCAATCCTGTAGATGGCTCATGCAGTTATTATAAAATCAACAATATACCATCATGGATTGACAATGCTTATGACGGGCATCTTTTATGTGATAAATATAACTGGTTTGGAACGCTGTCAGGCGGTTTTATTAACAGTATATTTGGGCAGAAAGACTGTAAACAGGTTACAGATGATTTTGGTTATAAAATTATTGGTGATGACGTATGGATTTATACAGGTGTGACTTCTGTAAATGGTGACCAGTCTAATATAGGTTTTGTAATGATGAACCAGCGTACATCAGAAGCAAAGTATTATAAAGTATCAGGTGCAGAAGAACATTCTGCAATGGCGGCTGCCGAGGGTGAAGTACAGGAGAAAGGCTATGATGCGGCTTTTCCAAGCCTTATAAATGTTGGTGGTGTACCAACTTATATAATGGTGCTTAAAGATGATGGCGGTCTTGTTAAAATGTATGCAATGGTAAATGTTGAGCAGTATAATATAGTTGCAACAGCTTCTACACAGGGAGAAGTGTTTGCAAACTATAAAAAACTTCTTAAAACAGAAGGCGGCAGTACCATACCAGATAATGGAACTGTTAGCAGTACAGATGTAATTAATGTGGCTGGTATACAGTTTATTAATACAGAGGATGGTACAGTAGTATATATTAAAGATGAAAACCATAATGTTTATAAGCAGAGGTTTGCAGATAATGAACAGCTTATAAAGATTATGGAAGGTGATAATATAAAAGTTATCTATGAACCATCAGAAGATGGCATAAACTACCTTTCTTCATATGAATTTGTGGTGGCCAGCACAGATACAGGTACAAATTAAACCTTAATGGATTTGTAACAATTTTATAGATATTTTATAATTGTTCATAAATTACTACATTGAATTTTCTGCAAAATGAATTAAAATTATTTATTAGAAAATAAGAACAGTATTTTATTATTCAACAATGGTTTATTTGTAGAAATGAGGGGTTTTTATGAGGGAAAGATTAGCAAGGTTTATGCATGGCAGGTATGGGGTGGACCAGTTTACTAATTTTCTGGTTTTTAGTGCCCTTATAATGGTGGTTATGGAAATGTTTATTAAAAACTCTTTTGTACATTTCCTGTTTAACACTTTGTCAGTTGCAGCAATTATTTATGCTTATTTCCGTATGCTGTCAAGAAACCATAGTAAAAGATACTCAGAAAATGAAAGGTATATGAAATTCCATAATGGCATAAAATTCTTTATTGCACGCCAGAAAAGCCATATGCAGCAACGTAAGACACACCATATTTATAAATGCCCGCAGTGCCGGCAGGGCATAAGGGTTCCAAAAGGGAAAGGGCGTATTGCGATTACCTGCCCTAAGTGCCATACAGAGTTTATAAAAAGGAGCTGAGGCAGTTGTTTGGTTATGTGCTTCCCTGCCATGATGAACTAAAAGTACGTGAATTAAGGGAATACAGGGCATACTACTGTGGGCTGTGCAGATGCCTGAAAGATAGTTATGGTTTTACAGGGCAGATTTCTTTAAACTATGATATGGCTTTCCTTGGAATGCTTTTAACAGCATTGTATGAACCAGATGTTTTAGTGCAGGATATAAGGTGTATAGCGCATCCTGCACATAGGCAGATGGTTAAAAGGTCGGTTTATCTGGAATATGCAGCAGATATGAATATACTGTTATCATATTTTAAGTGTGAAGATGACTGGCATGATGAGCATAAAATTTTAAAAGCATTGTATGGAAAGATGCTTTTATTTAAAGCCAGGAAGATAAGCAGGAAGTATCCAGAAAAGGCAAAAATAATAAAGGATGGGCTTAAAAGGCTTTCTGATGCAGAAAAAAGCAACTGTGCAGACATTGATTATGTTGCAGGCTGTTTTGGTGATATATGTGCTGCTATATTTGTATATTGTAGTGATGAATGGGCAGAAGATTTAAAAAGGATGGGATACTTTCTTGGCAAATTCATATATCTTATGGATGCATATGAGGATATGGAAGAGGACAGGAAACAACATTGTTATAACCCGTTTCTGGCACTGGACGGCGGGAATATTGCGCAGGAAAGGGTGTACCAGATACTGCTTATGATGATGTCAGAAACAGGCAGGGCTTTTGAACGGCTGCCAGTTATACAGAATGTAGAAATTTTAAGGAACATTATTTATTCAGGTGTCTGGTGCCGCTACGAATGTGTAAAGAATAAAAAAGCCTTTCCTGGACAGATTGGAGAAAAATATGAATGACCCATACCAGGTGCTTGGAATAAGCAGGTCTGCTTCTTCTGATGATATAAAAAAAGCATACAGGAACTTAAGCAGGAAGTACCATCCTGATGCAAATATAAATAATCCTAATAAAACCCAGGCTGAGGAACGTTTTAAGGAGATACAGCAGGCTTATAAGCAGATAATGGATGAAAAAGAAAATGGATATTATAATAGTGGATGGTCTGGCTTTGGCACAGGCAGTTCTTATACAGGACAAGGCATGGGAGGGCAGAATGCTTCCAGCCAGGATGTAAATTCCATGCATTTAAAAGCGGCTGCTAATTATATAAATAACAGCTATTATAAGGAGGCGCTTAATGTTCTTGCCCAGATGCAGGAGAAGAACGGCCAGTGGTATTATCTTAGTGCAATAGCTAATGCAGGGCTTGGCAACAATATACTTGCTATCGAATATGCAAAGCAGGCATCAGCACTTGAGCCGCAGAACCAGCAGTTTGCACAGCTTGTATACCAGCTTGAATCAGGCGGCATGTGGTACCAGAGCATGCAGAGCCCGTATGGCACACCAGCAGGTTCAGGGAGTTCTACATGTGCAAGGCTTTGTATGGTATATATGGTATGTAATTTATGTATGGGAGGCAGCATGTGCTGCAATATGGGGTATTATTACCCACCATACTAAATATATTAAAGAGAGGTGTATTGGGAATGCGTGAAATTACATTTAAAATGGAGCGTCCAGGGCTTGTAAAACCAGGCGACAAAGTACATGTCAGTGAAAAAAAGACAGCTCTTAACTATAGTTATATTATAGACCCTGCAATAGCTATGTCTGGCTGTTATAAAGTTAATGAAAGAATTAAGCAAGATGAAGGAATTGTGAAAAATGTGGAACATAATGAAAGAGGGTATTATGTAATTGTAGAATTTGAGGAGTAAAAAGCAGCATTTTTATAACGAGAGGAATATATATGATAAAACTGGAAAAAACGGCTGTAATGAATTTTGAAAATGCAATGCGTGGGGCAAGAAACCCACTTAACAGCTGGGACAGGTATGACAGTTACACAGATGAAGAGGGAAATTTTGTATTTGGTGATAATGATTTGGCACTTGCAAAGAAGCTGTGCCATGCAGGGAGTGACCACCGTAAATTTATAAGGCAGGTTTTCGTTTCAGTAGATATTACAGCACCAATTTACTGGTGGAAAGAGTATGACACTTATAAGGTTGGCACTGTAGCTAATTCAACAAGTACAATGCATAAAATACACAGCAAGCCATTTGAAATGTCTGACTTTAGCACAGACCATTTAGTGCCATCTGCACTTTTACATATGGAAAATATGGTACTGGCACTTGAAAATATAAGGAAAGAGTATATTGATACAAATGACAAATCTTTATGGTACAGTATAATACAGCTTTTGCCAGAAAGCTATAACCAGATGCGCACATGTACATTTTCTTATGAAAATGCAGCATCAATTTATTATGCAAGGAAGAACCATAAACTTGAAGAATGGCATACATTTTGTGGCTGGTTATATAACCTTCCGTATTTTAAGGAATTATTTCCAGACAATAACTGATTGGATGGACTGAAACAATTAATGGAGGATTAAAATGTTAGAAACAGGGATTAAAGGACACCAGGAAATTACAGTAACACAGGAGCTTACAGCTAAAAACATGGGAAGCGGCGTAATGGATGTATTTGCAACACCAGCAATGCTTGCCCTTATGGAGAAAACAGCATTTACAAGTGTAATGCCGCATCTTAATGAGGGCTGTGGAAGTGTTGGTACTAAAGTAGAAATAGACCATGTTGCTTCATCACCAGTTGGAATGAGGATAACATGTGACAGCGAACTTATTGGAATAGAGGGAAGGAAGCTTGTATTCAAAGTTGAAGCTTACGACAGTAAAGGGTTAATAGGAAAGGGAATACATGAGCGTTTTATAGTTGAAAATGAAAAATTCCAGGAAAAGACAAATAAAAAGCTTTGTAATCCAATAGTAACTTTTGAAACAACAGCAGGTGTTATAAAGGCAGAATTATATCCAGGTATAGCGCCAAATACAGTAAATAATTTTATTTCCCTTATAAATAAAGGATTTTATGACGGGCTGGTTTTCCACAGGGTAATCAAGGGATTTATGATTCAGGGAGGCGACCCTGATGGAAATGGTACAGGCGGGCCAGGATATTCAATTAAAGGTGAGTTTATACAGAATGGTTTTGATAATACTTTAAAGCATACAGAAGGCGTCCTTTCAATGGCACGTTCTGTTATGCCTGATTCTGCTGGTTCGCAGTTTTTTATAATGCACAAGGATTCGCCACACCTTGATGGTGCTTATGCAGCGTTTGGCAAGGTTACAGAAGGCATGGAAACGGTTAATGCCATTGCAGAAACAGCTACAGATGGGGCAGATATGCCACTTGAGCCGCAGGTTATGGTTAAAGTAACTGTAGATACAGCAGGCATTAATTACAGTGAACCAGAGAAATGTTAATAACTGCCTGTACAAGGCAGCAGGGAGAAAGATTTGAAATCACAGATTGAACTAGACAAGCTTTTAAAAAGCATTAATAAAAAAAGTTATCCTGCATATAAAAGCCTTAAGGGGAGTTACCAGTTTGAAGGGTATATCCTTGATATATGCCATGTACAGGGAGACCCTTTTGCAGCACCTTCCAAATTAAGTGTTTATGTGAAAAAGGCACAGGCAGGGTTTCCAGAAGATTATTACAGCACAAGTTACAGGGAAACAGCACTTGCTGATTACCTGGCAAGGCAGTTTGGCAAGGCTGTACAGAAATATTCATTCCAGGCAGAAGGTTCTGGTAAAAGCGGGCTTATAAATGTAAGCAGGTGCGGGCAGGAAGTCCTTAAAAGGACGGCGGTTGAAATAGATAATGGCAATATACTTGTCCGTTTTGAGGCAGGCTTCCCGGCATTTGGAAGGACAATTAATGCAGAGGGGCTTAGAAAAATATTATTTAATTATCTTCCTGAGATTGTCCGCAAGTCATTATATTATAAAAACCTTGACCATGTAAAAGTAAAAGGTGTTATAGAGCTGTCAGAAGACCAGCATGTTTTAAGGGAAGAAATACAAAAAAGGCATCTTGTAGCATTTGTGGCAAATGGTTCAGTGCTTCCAAGGGAAAGCGGGGTTTCACAGAAGCCTATGGCAAATGCAACAGTCTTTGAATCACCAGAAAGCATGGAGGTTGAAATAGACCTTCCATATAAAGGCAAAATTAAAGGTATGGGAATTGCAGAAGGCATAACACTGGTGGTTGGCGGCGGGTACCATGGAAAATCTACGCTGTTAAAAGCACTTGAACAGGGCATTTACCAGCATATTGCAGGCGATGGCAGGGAATATGTTGTAACATCAGGAACAGCAGCTAAAATAAGGGCAGAGGACGGGCGTGCAGTATCACATGTTAATATCTCGCCATTTATTAATAACCTGCCAAATGAAAAAGATACAGTGGATTTTTCTACAGAAGATGCAAGCGGCTCTACTTCACAGGCTGCCAATGTTGCTGAAGCAGTATGTGCAGGCGCAAAGGTGCTTTTAATTGATGAAGACACATGTGCAACTAATTTTATGGTAAGGGATGCACTTATGCAGGAAGTAGTTTCTGGTGAACATGAGCCAATTACGCCATTTACAATGCAGGCAAGGGAAATGTATGAAAAATATGGGATATCAGTAATACTCGTAGCAGGAAGTTCTGGTTCTTACTTCCATATTGCAGATAAAGTCATCCAGATGGATAATTACCATACATATGATATAACAGAAAAAGTACAGCAGGTTTTAAAAGGCAGAAAGAACCAGTACCAGGAACAGGCAGATGCGCCAGTACCTGCTGGTGTACTGTTTAAAGACAGTAAACGTATGCTGGAAACAAGAAAGGCAGAAAGGAAAAAAGGACAGGTTAAAATAAAACAGTCTGGTAAAGACAGTTTTTCCATTGGCAGGGAAACTGTTGATTTAAAATATGTAGAACAGATTGCAGACTATGAACAGGTTACAACACTGTCCTATTGCCTTAAAGCACTTATAGAACAGATGGAAAAAGGGGAAACTGATGCAGCTGGTGCAGTAGACAGGTTATGGGCACAAATCCAGGAAAAAGGGTTAAAGTCATTATGCCCAGGCTCTTATCTGCCTGTTTCAATGGCACAGGTACGCAGGCAGGATATATTTGCATGCCTTGACAGATACAGGGGCATTATATAGAAACCCTGTGCCCATGCTGTTATGCTTTTCAGAAATTAATACACCGCCACAGAAGTAATTGGTATGCTTCTGTGGTTTTTTTTTACAGTGCAACTTTTATAAAATTTTATTGTCTATATTATTAAAGGAGGATAAAATTATAAAAATAAAAATATTAAGGAGATAAGATGGAAGATGAAGAAATAATACAGCTTTTATGGGACAGGGAAGAGCAGGGGCTGGAAAGGCTGTCTGAAAAATATGGAAAGTATTGTTTTTCTGTTTCATGCCGTATTGTAAATGATAAAGAAGATGCTAAGGAATGTGTAAATGATACATGGTTTAGTGCCTGGAACTCAATTCCACCCCATAAGCCTTATAATCTGGGCGGTTACCTTGCCAAGCTTGTACGTAATATTTCTATAAACTGTTATAAGAAAAAACATGCATCAAAACGAGGGGGCAGCAATATGGATTTAGTCTTAGAAGAACTGCCAGAGTGCATTGCTGGAAGAGATAAAACCGGGGAAAGGCTGGAATTAGAATTTCTTGTAAATATAATAGCAGACTTTTTAAATTCACAGGATAAGACAAAACGCTGGATTTTTATGCAAAGATATTTTTTTATGGCAGATATTAAAGAAATATCAGGAAAACTTGGAATTAAAGAAGGTACTGTTAAATCAACATTATGCCGTATGCGCCAGCAGTTAAGGAAGCGGCTTGAAAAGGAGGCTGTGTATTTATGAAAAAAGAAGAAATTCTTTTACAGGCTATAGGTATGCTGCCAGAGGAAATGGCTGTGGAGGATGTAACAGAAGAAATCCTGGAAGGAGCTGCAAATATTGAGAAAGATGAAAAAAGGCGTAAGTTTTTACACAAATGCAGTTATGCGCTGGCAACGGCAGCGTGCTTTGCTATAATTATAACTGGTTTATACCTTTTTAGGGGGCGGAGCATACGCCAGCCAGATACAGTTATTGACGAAAACGTAAATATTATAACAGGCAAAAGCAGCAGTGAATATACAAATATAAAATTTTTTCTTTATGGGAATAAAAGCAATAGGGAACAGCAGAAAACCGGTACAGAGGACAGTATTTATAATGGCATTGTAAGCAAAGAGGTTTTATATGGAAAGACAGTTGAACTGGAAACAGCAAGGTATATTATCTTTGGAATGGACAGGGACTTTTACTTTACAATTCCACAAAAACCAGGCAAAACATATATACTTAATGAAAAAAGCGGAAAAAAACATTTTGTAAAAGAAGAGAAGGTATTATGTAAAGCAGGAAACAAGGTTTATTTTGATATATCAGGTACAAAAGTGGATAAGGGCAGTATTTGCAATATAGAAGCCTGGGATAAAGAGGGCATAGAATTGGCAGCATTTACAGATATATATTTAAAAAATGGCAAAGACATTAAAAAGGCAGCAAGGTTTTATATTGGGGAAAAAGAAAAAAATAAAACAGGCAAAGTTAAGAAAGGAGATGTATATTATGGATTTCTTGAAATTGAAAATGGCAATTAGAATGTCATGGAAGATATTTTTTGTGTTTATACTGGTAATACCAGTAATATGTGGGTGCAGTGCAGAAAAAAAACATGCAGCAGTAAATACAAAGCAGGCTGCAATAGAAGCAGGCAATGATGGTGAAAACAAAAATACTAAGACAGAAGTTATTAAAAATGAAAGAAAGACAGATGAGAGCCAGTTATATAAAAATGTGCCAGTATACAGCAAAAACCAAAAGAAAAAGATTAAAAAATACCTGTCTTCACTTCCAGACAAAATAACTGAGAAAGAGGCAAAGAAAAAAGGCATAGTGATAGAAACATATGATGCAGATAAAAATGATTTTAATACTATGTGGCAGGGATTTTATAAGTATGCAAGGGAAGGTGAAGAAGCATTAAAAACAAAGGATGGTGTAATTAAGTGTTATGCAGAACCATTTAAGGCTGCTATTGTGCTTTTAAGATATACTACAGAAGGTGATGCCTGTTATATCTATATATCATTTATAGAAGGTGAATATTATGTAATAACTGACAGCAGCAGGGATAAATTCGGGGCATACAAGGGAGATGGAATTGATGAGATTGGAACTTTTAAATCTTTAAGAAAGAGAAAGGAAGCAACAAGGTGTGGAAGACTGAATTATTATGTGACATATTCTGTTTTTAAGAAACAAGGCATTTCAAAGAAGGAAATTAAAAAGATTATTAAAAAATCTGGTTCATATGTTAGCAAATATTATGATTTATTTGGTTATTATATTTAACTTTTAAGGCAGGGTGCAGTAAATGCGTCCTGCCAGTTTTACATTATATGACATAATCCGGCATCATATGACACAAATTTTTTGTTATTTTTTGGAATATTTTGATATAAATATTTGACGAAACACAACATCTAGTGTAAAATTATTGTAGTGTTTAGCATTGTCAATGTTACTTATAAGAACTTTATGTTATATTATGTGTTTATATAAGGTAACAGTTTGATTTTATATTATGCATGAGGCTTGATAGTAACTATATATGGCATGCAGCTATAATAAAATATATGATGAAAAGTTTGTATTTAATATACAAGGGAATGGAGAGTAAAATGGATGAATATAAGAGGACAACTCTTAAAAATGCAGGAGTTAATATTGATGAAGCAAGTGAAAGGTTTATGGGCAATTATCCGTTTATGGACAAATGCTTTATAATGTTTATAAATGATAAGAACTTCATAAAACTTAAAGAAGCAGTTTCTAATAATAATATTGAGGAGGCGTTTATAGCAGCGCATACATTAAAGGGGGTATGTGGCGAATTATCTATTTATAAGCTTGGCAGCATTGTCTGCCGTATGTCATATATGTTAAAGGCAGGGGACATAAAATCAGCTTCTGAAATTATGCCAGAAGCAATATATGAATATGAAATGTTATCAAAAGTTTTTAATACATGCCTGCCATTAGCAGAATAATGGTTACTATGAACAGATTGCCAGGAGCTTTGTCCTGGCTTTTTAAATATATAATAGATTTTGGGCTTTGGTTGTGGTATAATGCAGAATATCATGTCAAGGCTCTTTAAGATATGGAAGGAGAAATTAATAATGCGTTATTATTATCCAGATTATTTTGATAAGTTTACATGTGCAGTGGGGATGGAGTGTCCTGACAGCTGTTGCCATATATGGCAGATTACAGTTGATAAAAAGACATTAAAAAAATATAAAAAGGTTGGAGGCAGCCTTGGACAGCGTATGCGTGAAAAGATTGACCAGAGGACAGGTAATATAGAGCCGCATGGTGAAGAAAACCGTTGTGAGTTCCTTAATAATGACAACCTGTGTGATATAGTCCTTGGGCTTGGTGAAGATTATCTTTGCAATACATGTCATACACATCCAAGGCATGAAGAAGTATATTATAATGTGCGTGAGCGTTCAATTGCAATTACATGCCCTATAGCGTGCAAAGAACTGCTTATGCGTCAAGAGCCTGTTGTTATAAAAACAGAAGAAGATAATAAAAAAGACAGGCACGACAGGCATTTTGATGCACCGTTGTTTGCACAGCTTGAAAATGTACGTGACGGGATGTTAAAACTTGCACAAAAAAGGGATATAGATATATTTATACGTATGTCCCTTCTGCTTGGAATGGCACATGACATAGAAAGGCGTATAAGAAAAAGACAGGCAAGAAACAAAGGCAGGTTTATTAATAAAATATTCCCGTCATTCCAGGAGTTTACACTTGATGAGACAGATGATATAAAAAAGATTATTTCTTCCTATAGTGATGTTTCTGCATACAATAGTATGGCAAAACATATTATGACAGAAGATATTTCTGTAAAGCAGGCAGTCACAGATATGTTATTTACATTATGTACAATGGAACCTTTAAGGAATACATGGATACCATATATACAAAGTGTAATAAATATCAGGACACAGATGGAGGAAGAAGAATATATAAAGTGCCAGAAAGAATTTAAAGAGGAAATAACAGAAATACAGCTTGAACAGATGCTGTTTTATTTTGTGTATCTTTATTGCTGCAGTGCAACATATGACAGGATGCTGCTTGCCAAAATTAAAATGGCAGTTGCCAATACTTTAATAATACGTGAATTATGGTTTATGAAATGGCTTGAAGATGATAAGATGCTTACAGAAGATGCACAGGCAGACCTTGCACACTGGTTTGTGCGTGAAGTTGAGAATTCAGATGAAAACATAGAGCAGTGGGACAGTCTTATGCAGAGAAACCCAAGGTTTTCGCTAGACATAATGGTTAAAATTTTATGGCATTCCATGAACTGGCATTAAACATTTTGAGCCACCAGAGGTGGCATGGGAGGACTATTATGGAATACAAAATTTTAGAGAGAGATGCAAAGCTTGGTGATTATAGTGCAGCTAAAAAGCTCCAGCAGAGGCAGGAAAAGCTGGAAACCCTTCCTATAAGGGATGCTTTCGGGTATCCACTGGCATGGTGTCCTGATGCAGTCCCTGGTGTCCTGCTTGATGACATTAATAAAATGTATAACAGCATTTCGGTAACAGATATTGATACTGATATTTCCATTGAAAAGGAATCATTCCATAGCTGCCGCATAGAAGGCGCTGATACATCACTTGATGAACTTTTTGATATTTTCAGGGCAAAGAGGACTGAAAAAAAAGGTGATAAAATGATTTTAAATACATACCGGGCAGTTAAATTCCTTAACCTTACAGCAAAAAGGAATGTAGATACACTTGTACGCCTATGGGAAATAGTAACAGACGGTGTATGTGACAACCCCAGCCTTTCAGGCAGCAAGTTCAGGACAGGGGTTGTTACTGTAGGCACACACCAGGCGCCAGAGGTGGAACTGCTTGATTACTGCATGAAGCAGTTTTTTGAATTTTATAATGGGCAAAATATAGAATGTCCATATATAAAGGTCGCAATAATACACTTTTATTTTGTATATATGCACCCGTTCTGTGATGGTAATGGGCGTATTGCAAGGCTTATTACATCAGATTTCCTTATACATTCAGGGCTGTATAATTTCAGTGCCCTTACGCTTAGCAAGACAATTAATGAAACAGCGCCAGATTATTACAAGGCAATAGAAAATAGTGAAAACTCATTACATGATGTCACGCCATTTATACAATATATGCTAAAAACAGTTTATGATAACTTATATGAAGTGCTTGAAGGACAGGACAGGTATATTGTAAAACATACGGACTGGGGGAAGGTATTTGTATGAATAAAGGGCTAAAGAAGCTTACAAGGAAAGAGAGGGCTGTATATCTTTCAGTTTTTTCAGTTTTTTATATTTTGCTTTCACTGTTATTTACATATTTTAAACCAATCAATACAATAGATTATATGGTAAGTGACTTTTTCTACCAGTCATTAGTTGAGAAAAAAGAAAGAAGTTTAAATATAAAAATAATTGCCATAGATGAAAAAACAGCCAGCCATCTTGGCAGTTTTAAAAACTGGGAGAGAAGTGAGGCAGCAAAGCTTGTAAATTACTTAAATACTAATGGAAATGAGCCAGATGTTATTGCATTTGGACTTGATTTCCATGATGAAAAAGGCAGTGAAGGTGATAATGAACTTGTAAGTGCCTGCCGTGAACATGGAAATGTATGTATAAGTTCAATTGTAGAAACAGGGAAAAAGAGGGAAGCCAAGGCACAAAAAGTACGCCCAGCTTCTATGACATCCAGCTTAAATAATCCAGAGGAAGAGATGCATGCAGGTGCACCTGTTTATAACCCGCCACATGGCACAATGGGTGGTGAAAAAATAACAGGGGTATCTACGCCGTTTAAAGCCCTGCTGCCACATATTGCCACAGGTGTTATAAATACAGCAAGGAGTGATGATGACGGCTATATAAGAAGTTTAATTGCAAGTGTTAATTATAATGATACACATTATGAAAGCTTCCCTATTGTAGTGTACAGGATGTACTTATACCAGAATGGGAAAGACTATGAGATACCCAAAGCCAACTATGAAAATGAATTAGGTATAAACTATTCTAAAAATGGTGGTAATTTCAAGAAATATTCATATTATGATGTTATAACAGGCAAAGTAGATAAGAAGAAGTTTAAAAACGGTGTTGTACTTGTTGGCGACTATACAGAAGGCAGTACGTTTAATGTTCCAAACCGCAGGACATCACAGATAAATGAAATCGAACTTCAGGCAGGCATATTAAGTGCATTGGTACAGAATAATACAATACATTATGCACATAAATGGTTTCTTGCTATATGGTATTCACTGTTTGCAGTGCTTTTCTTTGTTGCAACATCGCATAGCAGTGGGCCCAATATGATTTTTTCTTCAGTTGTACTTATTGCAGTACAGGTATTTTCAAGCTGTCTTTTAAATGTATGGGGGTATTATATACCGCTGCTGCGTATTATAATGCTTATTATAACTATTGCCGCAGTAAATCTTATAGCAGGGTATATTATAATAAAAAGGCAAAGGTATTCCCTTGAAAAAGTATTTAAAAAATATGTTGATGAACAGGTGGTTAATGAAATTAAAGATGGCGGCATAGATGTTTCAATTGGAGGCAAAAGAAAAGATATTGCGGTTCTTTTTGTAGACATAAGGGGGTTTACGCCTCTTTCTGAAAACCTTCTGCCAGAGCAGGTTGTAGATATTTTAAACAGCTACCTTACAATTATTGCAGATGCGGTAGCCAGTAATGGTGGTACACTTGATAAATTTATAGGGGATGCTGCAATGGCTGTCTTTAATTCACCGGCTGACCTTGATGACTATGTATTCAGGGCAGTATGTACTGCATGGGACATACTTTCCAATGGGGCAGCCCTCCGGCAGGAGTGCCTGGAAAAATATGGTGTAGAGGTAGAATTCGGCATTGGTGTCCACTGTGGTGATGCGGTTATAGGCAATATTGGCAGCCAGAACAGAATGGAATATACAGCTATAGGTGATACTGTAAATACAGCTTCAAGGCTTGAGGGCGTGGCAGAGCCAGGACAGATACTTATAACAAGGGCAGTTGCAAGAGGCGCTGGCAACAGGATTGAAATATCATTTGCAGGAGAATACAGCCTTAAAGGAAAGAAGAAAAAAATTGCCGCATATGAGATTAATAATATAAAAGAAAAACCTGCGCCATTAAAACATGAAAAAAGCATTGAGGAAAAATATGCAGAAAGCATAAAAGAAATTAAAAAAGTACAGGAAAAATACCTTGCAAATGTACAGGAAATAAAAGAAGGGTTTAAAGAGGGGATAAAAGCAGAAATAGTAAAAGGGGGAAAGTAATGGGAAAATTATATTGCATACCATCACTCCAGGAGATAGACAGTTATCTGGGATTTGCAGAAAAATATAATGCAGGCTTTGAATATAATGATTTTTTTGTAACAGGGCTTCTTGATGATGAGGAGGCATTAAATAGAGTAATAAAGCAGTATATGGCAGTACACCATGACCGCAGCAGCGATACGATGCATGGTGCATTTCTTGATATATGTGTGAACAGTGCAGATTCAAGGATATTTGAAGCAAGCGATTACAGGGTGCGCCAATGTATGGACATTGCTGTAAAAATGGGGCTTAAGGCAGTTATATTCCATACAAATTATATTGTGAACTTCAGGCTGCGTTCATACCTTGATTCATGGATTGGCAGGAATGAAGAATACTGGAGGCGTATATTAAAGGATTACCAGGAACAGCAAGTGTATATTGAAAATATGTTTGATGATGCCCCAGCAATGTTAAAATCACTTGCAGAAAAAATGGCAGATGAACCACGTTTTGGTGTCTGCCTGGATGTTGCACATGCATGTATATCAGGCCTGCCTGTCCAGGACTGGTACGATGTAATGTTTCCTTATGTAAAGCATATCCACATTAATGACAATGATGGTGTTGAGGATTTACACAATCCTGTAGGCACGGGCATAATAGAATGGGACAAGTTCAGCAGATGGTGCAGCGGGCTTGGCAAAGAACCATCAGTGCTTGTTGAAACCAGGGGGTACAGACACCTGGAAGCATCAGTGGAATATATGCAGAAAAACAGCATATATCCATTTGTATAGAAAGGAAAGGTAGTATATATGGTTTCAGAATCAGTAATAAAAGCAATGCTGGAAGCATCAGCATTAAGTTTTGTAATTCCATTTGCATTTGTGCTTATATGGAAGATTAGGTTACATAAAAGCATAGTGCCATCATTAATTGGTGCACTAGTATTTTTAACATTTGGCATAATATTAAAATCTGTGCCAAATCTGCTTTTCCTGTCAACGGACAACACTGTTTCACGCTTTATCAATGGCAATATATGGGCTTATGCGGTATATTGCGGGCTGGCAGCAGGCATATTTGAGGAAGCAGGGCGTTATGTGGCATTCAGGTTTTTCCTTAATAAACATGGTTACAGGGAGAGCTCTGTTGCATACGGTCTTGGGCATGGCGGCATTGAGTGTATTGTAGTCCTTGGATTTGCAATGTTACAGAACTTTACATATGCACAGATTATAAATGCAGGCCAGATGGAAGAGATGATATCAGCATTTCCAGATGAAAACGCCAGGGCTGTTTTCAGAGAGTTACAACAGGCTGTTATAAATATGACGGTACAGGATTGCATATGGGCAGGGGCTGAGAGGCTTTCCGCACTGGCACTGCAGGTATCATTATCAGTGCTTGTATACCAGGCTGCAAGAATGCAGAATAAAAAACATTTCCTTGCAATAGCAATACTGCTCCATGCACTTATAGATGTATTTGCGGCATTTAGCCAGCAGGGAAGAATTCCAGTTGAAGTTATAGAAATAGTGATAATGATTTATGCACTTATAGTTTCAATATTTGCATATAAAATATATGCAGGCCTTCCACATGATGAAAAGAAATCATCTGAAAGCAGGCAGAACTGGGCATTTGCATCAAAAAAACTGGAAAAAGACAGCAGCAGCAATGGCAGCACAGGAGATAATAATGAAAATTAACCCCCTTAAAATACTTATACTGGAAACAAGGAAGCTAAGCTATGGTTCATCAAGTGTGTTTTTAACATTAATATGCGGCATATTAAGGGAAAACGGGGCAGATGTAACACATTGTATTATAAATGACCCCGAAGCTGACAGTGTACTGCTTGAAAGTTTTTCAGGTAAAAGCTTTGATGCAGTAATTGGCATGAATTCAATACTTCCGCTGGCAGAATGTGACAGTGGCAGATATCTTGACAGCATATATGCACCATTTATAAATATTATAGCTGACCATCCAATGCATGTGCATAAATATCTTGAAGTGAAGCTGGAAAGATACTATGTAATATGTCTTGACAAACATCATAAAGAATATATAGAAAAGTATTACCCACATATTAAAAAAACTGCAGTAATACCACTTGGTGGGATAAAATACCTGCCAGATGGGGAAGATAAAGAAAAGTATTACAGTTACAGCCAGTTTAAAAGACGCAGATACCATATATTTTTCCCTGCAACATATACACCGCCTTCTTATTACAGGCATGTTATGGAAGAAACAAATATAATGCTTTTAAAGCAGGCAGAAGAAATAATGGATGCCATTATGGATGGTGATACATCACCAGTGCATGAGCTGTACAGGAATATTACATCCTGGAAAGAGGAGCGTTTTGCTGCAAGGATGTATAAAGCAAGGTATATTGACAAATATATACGTGACTGTTTCAGGGATATGGTATTATCTGCGCTTCTGGAAGAGGGCTATATAGTTGACGTGGCAGGCGCAAGGTGGGATATGTACAACGGACGCCATAAAGAGAGACTGGTGGTACACAGCCAGAAGGAATATGCAGATATCCCAGAGGCAATGGCAGATTCACAGGTTGTATTAAATGTACAGCCATTATTTACAGAAGCGCCACATGACAGGGTCTTTAATGCTATGGCAAATGGTTCAGCAGTTCTGTCTGACACTTGTAGCTATATAGAAGAAAATTATAAAAAAGACATGCTGCTTTTTAATATGGGAAATATCCATGAAAGCATTGCAGGAATGGGAAATATATTAAATAATACAGAAAAGCTTTATAAAATGGCATCAAACCTGGGAAATTTATCAGAAAATGAAACATGGAATGACAGATGTGCCCGGATTGCCGGGTTTATTAATGAAATTTTAAATATTTTGTAATTGACAATCCTGGCAAATAAAGGGTATTATACCATTGCTATTTTAAATGTAAAGGGATGTTGTGTATATGCTATACAGGTATTTTAAATTTGATAAAAAAAGAATAATATATTTTATAATTATAATATTATTTATCTGTGTATTACAATATATTGTTACAGGTTCAATGGTTTCAAAGCAGGTTGTAACCACAGAAGCAGGCAATGTAAACAGCAGTGTTATTGGTATTATAGATAACGAAGAGGTAATACGGCAGAAATTCCATTTTGACAGGAAAGTTGTGCTTTCACAGTTTATATTAAGTTTTGGTTCGTTTGAAAGGAAAAATGTGGGTGATACCCTGGAAATACAAATGACTGATGCTGATAACAATATTGTATATGAAACAGGTATTGATGTGGACAATATAACTGCAAACCAGACATATACAGTAAATATGGATTATACTGTTACAATACCTAAAGGAGTAACATGCTGTATAAGGATTACGTGCAGTTCTGGCAATATGCCATATGCAGTTATACCAACACTTAATACTACTAACAGGACAGACCCCAATACTTATATGTCAACGCTTAAAATGCAAACACGCAAGAAGTCATTAAATATATCTTATACATATTCGTATAGGCAGATATATCCGCTTATAGTGCTTATATTTGAATTTGTAATGGTATTTATAATATGTTTTGAGCGTGTGACAGCTTATGCGCCATTTTACATTAAGAAACGCCAGAAACAGCAAAGGCGTGAGGAAAAAGAATTAAAACTGCACAAAACTGCAAGTGAAAACCGCAGCAGGAAAAATATAGATAAAAAGACAGATAAGAATAAGGGCATAAAAAAGCAGAAAAAAACAAAACGCAAAAAAGGCATAAGGGAATTTGTAATATACTGTCTTTCAGAACCAAAGGTTTTAAAAAATATAAGAAGGTTTATTATATTATTCAATCCTCTTGTACTTTTTGTAATACTTGAGACGATGAACAGCACTATTTCAGGCATATACCCTAATGTATGGATTTTTACATGGATACTGCTGCTTGCTGTACAGTTTTCAATTTATGCTATTGCAGGCAATATGTATATAGCAATGCTTATAATGGATGCAGTATTATTCCCGGCAGGGCTTGGAAATCTTTTTATAATGAATGTGAGGGGTACACCGCTTCTGCCAGCAGATATCTTTGGTCTGGCAACAGCAACAGAAGTTGCCTCAACATATACATTAAAGTTTAAACCAGCAGAATTTATAATGATACCAGCATTTATAATATGGATAATGCTTATTATAAGGTTCAGGGAAAGGACAAAGAAAAATCCACTTAAAGCTGCACAGAAACCATTGCTGCGCATTAAATTAATAAAGCGTGGGGCACATGTAATAACAGCGGCTGCAATATTTATGCTTTTATACAGTTCAGGGCTTTTGGAATTTTGTGGCATAAAAGATAATGTGTGGAATAAAGTTGCTTCATGCAAATCAAATGGTTTTTACATGAACTTCTTTATTAATTTAAGATACCTTAAAGTATCAGAGCCAGCAGGGTATTCACATGATGCAGTAGCCCGGATATTAGACAGCATAAAAGAAGAAACTCCTGTGCAGCCAGCCAGCGGTGGGGCAATAGAAGGGAAAGAAAGCAGCACAACGCTTTATAACAGTGACTTTAATCCATGTACAGTGTTAAATGGCAAAAAGCCAGATATAATATTAATAATGAATGAGAGCCTTGCTGATTTTTCGCTTGTTGGCGATGTAAATTATAACAGAGACCCATTAGAATATATACACAGCATGAAAGAAAATACAATAAAAGGGCTTGACTATGTATCAGTGTTTGGCGCTGGTACAAGCAATTCTGAGTTTGAGGCAATGACAGGCAATACCATGTCATTTTTCCCAAGCGGATGCAATGTATACCAGCAGTTTATGCATGAAGTGACATATTCAATGCCGTCATACCTTAAAAGCCTTGGATATACATGTAATGCAATACACCCTAGCAGCGGCACTAACTGGAACAGGATTAACACATATAAAAGCATGAAATTTGATAGTTTCATAACTATTGATGACTTTAAAAATCCTGAATATGTAAGGTATATAAGCGACAAGGAGAGTTATAAGAAAATAATAGAACTTTATGAAAAACATGACAGGGACAAACCAATGTTTATGTTTGACATGACAATACAGAACCACGGCGGATACCTTACAAATACTAACTGGAAAGAACCTGTTTATGTAGAGGACTCATATTATGATGAAGCCAAGGAATTTCTTTCAGCAACAAAAGTTTCAGATGACGCATTCCAGTATCTTGTTGAATATTTTAAAAAACAGAAAAACCCTGTAATAATCTGTATGTTCGGAGACCACTGGCCATCTATAGAAACTGGTTTTTATGAAGAGCTGCTTGGAAAGCCACAAAGCGAATGGGAACTTGAGGATATACAGAAGCGTTATGCAACACCGTTTGTAATATGGGCAAACTACGATATAGATGAAGGGGACAATGTGCTTATAGGCAATAACCTGGTTGAAAACCTTCTTCTTAAAGAAGCAGGAATTGAGCTTCCGCTTTATAACAAATATATTGAAAAAGTTTCAGAGGATATACCAGTTATTAATGTAAATGGTTATATGGACAAGTCAGGAAACTGGCATAAGTATAATTCAGATGAAACAGAAGAAGCAGCAGAGATTCTGGATAATTATAAAATACTCCAGTATGGGTATTACAGTGACCCTGATAAAGAAAAAATGTCAGAGCTGTTTGGAATGGAAAACTAAGGTGGTAAAAATGAAATATTTAAAACAATTTTTAATAATAATCCTTATATCATTTATTGGTGAAATATTAAAAGAAATAATACCATTTCCTGTACCGGCAAGCATATATGGGATGATAATAATGTTTACATGCCTGGGTACTGGGATAATAAAAACAGAGCAAGTTAGCAGTGCAGGGGATTTTTTAATTGGGATAATGCCAGTAATGTTTATACCAGCAGCAGCAGGGCTTATGGACTCATGGGGCATATTAAAGCCTGTGCTTCTGCCAGTGTCTGTTATAACAATAGTGTCTACTGTTATAGTAATGGTGGTGTCTGGAAAAGTGACACAGTTTGTTTTAAAACTTAAGAACTGATTTCCAGGCAGCCATGTACCTAGTATTATCTTAGCAGGAATGGAGAATTTAACCATAATGCAAAATTTTTTAAATAATTCAGTATTTTATGGGGTAGTTTTAAGCCTTGCTGCATATAGTGCAGGATTATGGGTTAAAAATAAATTTAAACTTGCAGTTTTTAACCCGCTTTTAATAGCAATCATTATAGTAGTTGCTGTATTAAAGTTTACAGGAGTAAAATATAGTGTATATAATGAAGGCGCTAAATATATAAGCTATCTGCTTACGCCAGCAACTATATGCCTTTCAATACCTTTGTACAGGCAGATTACAATATTAAAAAAGAACTGGAAAGCAATAATGGCAGGAGTAGTAGCAGGCGTACTGTCAAGCATGGGAAGTGTACTTGTAATGGCAATGCTTTTTGGTATAACACATGAACAGTATGTGACACTGCTGCCAAAGTCCATTACAACTGCAATAGGCATGGGTGTTTCAGAAGAACTGGGCGGTATAACATCAATAACAGTGGCGGTAATAATAATAACTGGCGTAATAGGGAATATAATAGCTGTGCCTGTCTGCCGGCTGTTCCATATAACAGAACCTGTTGCAAAGGGCATAGGGCTTGGGTCATCGGCACATGCCATAGGAACAGTAAAAGCGTTTGAAATGGGTGAGATGGAAGGGGCGTTGAGCAGCCTTTCCATAGCAGTATCAGGGCTTGTAACAGTTGTGATGGCATCAGTATTTGCCAGGATGTATTAAATTTCCAGTTATTTTTTGTTGGTTTTTATTTATAGCCTGTATCTTTCAATTACTGTTATGTAAATAATATTATTATATCTTTCATATGCCTGGATAATATGTAACACAATATAATTTCCAATTATAACCCGAAACTTTACCAGTAAACAGCAGGTTTCCAGTCCGGACACAGAAACCCTGCGTCCATTTACACCAGCAAACATAATATAACAGGAATTTTATGAAACGGACGTGGATAAAATACTTATAATTATTGTAATTTTCTTTTCTATGCCATATAATATTAATAAAGAAATTTATATAACAAATTTACCAAAGCCAATAAAACATTATCAGAGGAAAACATGAGTAAAATATATGATGATATTTTTCGCACATTATGCGAAAAAAATACTAAGCTTTTAATTCCGGTTATTAACGAAGTTTTTTCTACAAATTATAAAATTACAGAAGAAACAGAACTTCTCTCAGGTGAGCACCATATACTGTCTGGGAAAAAGCAAACAGGCATTGAAGAAATTATAACAGATTTGTTAATCAGGCTTGCTGGAAAAATATACCATATTGAGTGCCAGAGCAATCCTGATGGAACAATAATATTAAGAATGGTTGAATATGACTTTCACATAGCGCTTGAAAATGTTAAAAAAACCGATGGAATTTATGAAATTAATTTTCCATATTCGTGTGTACTGTATTTACGGCACACAAGCAAAACACCAGATAAAATAGAAATGAAAGTAAATTTCCAGAATGGAGAAAGCATAAATTATAGTGTACCTGTTATTAAAATGCAGAATTATAGTTATGAAGAAATAATCCAAAAAGATTTATTTTTTCTTATACCTTATTATATTATGCGCTATGAAAAGAAAACAGATACAGAAATTATGCCACATATCAAAGAAGAATATGAGCAATTATACAATTGCATAAATAAAGCATATAATAATGGCATTCTTGACAGCTATGATATAACTAATATCATGGAGTTTACAGAAAAACTTGTACATTATATTTTTAACAATAACCAAAGTGTCTGCAAGGAGGTGGATAAAGTTATGGGTGGACAGGTTTTGGAAACATATGCTGATAAAAAGTTACAGCAGGGTATGCAGCAGGGTATGCAGCAGGGTATGCAGCAGGGTGTACGTTTAATGGCGCTATTATCTATAAAACTGGCAGAAGACGGCAGGGTGTCTGAGATTTCACGTGCAGCATCTGATGCCAGCTATATGGATAAACTGCTTAAGGAATATAAAATCAGCCTGTAAATATTATGCAGCCAATGTGTTGTAGTGGTTTTTCTATACACCTGGCTGCATATGTTGCAAGCTGTACCTATGGATATTAAGTCATCCATATATTTATCTCCCATATTGTACTTTTTTGCAATACTTTTCAGTGCACTCCTTTTCTTCTTTTGCACTCAAAGGTTCAGGAAAAGACTGCACCAGTGGCATCTCAAATTCTTTTATAATTATTCTATGCAGATGTAAAAAGTGAAGTAAGGGAAACAAAAAAAGAAACGGCTATAAAGTTATTAAAAATGGGGAAATGTTCTATTGATGGAATAAAAGAGATTTTTCCACAATTGGATGGTAATGGTACCGTATAGACAGGGCATGGATTAATAATAACTGCAAGGTGTATGGATAATAATTAAGCTTATTATTCCATGCGCTTTTTTTATTTATAAACCTCTGGAGAGAAATATATAAAAGTAAAATATCATTAGAAATTATTATATTAACCCTGGATTGTTATAACAGGGGTATTTGGAGGGAAGTTATGGGACAGAAAAAGATTACAGGGTACATGAGGGTATCAACAAAAGAACAGAAAGAGGACAGGCAAAAAACAGCGCTTCTGGGAATGGCACAACAGAAGACCAGCTTACACCATACAAGGTATTATTTGAAAAAATTGTCGAATTATCCATAATTTATGATATAATTTTCGTGTTGTCTTACCAATACCTGGCAACTGGAGGAGGTGTCAACATGGAAGTTATCATCACTTTTTGTCTAGTGGCATTATAGCATATGAAGATTTAATTTTCAATATACTTTTTTTGAGTTTCCCCTTTTTTTAAGTACCTTTTTATAACAAGGCAGGTTTTTATACTTTACCGGCCTGCCGTCCGTCTGAATAATCTGCCACACACCATAATTTCCAGTTATTTTATTAATTCTGCCAGTAAACAGCAGGCTTCCAGTATCCAGCTAAATATTCCATGACAGGGGCACTTTAGCCCCGCCGGTGTTTAAATCTGGTTTTTTCAGATTTTATGCACCGTTGCGTGGGCTATCGTAGCGGAAGCGTGCCCTGGAATGGAATATTTAGCTGGATACGGAAGCCCTGCGTCCATCTGCCAGCAAAAAATAACTGAAAATTATCCCATATATATTAAAAATATTGTTAATATACCCAGAAAGTGTTATAATCAGATAAAGTATAAGGAGGTATATTATATGAGGAAATTAACAGCCACGGGATTATCTATTGCCCTTGCAGGAACTCTTCTTACAGGCTGCATGAAAATGAATGGCAATATAGTTGTTAATACTGATGGTTCTTGTGTTCTTAGTACAGAAATCAATGTAGAAAAAGATGCCATGCTTTCAGTATATACAAAATATCTTAATGAAACTGGTGGCAGTGACGGCTTTACAAAAGAACAGATTTCTGTAATGCTTGAGCAGTATGGAATAAAACTTGTCAAAATTGACAATAAAGAATATTATAAGATTACACCAGATAAGGCAGATAAGGCAGCAGGCGGCATAACTGGAAGTACAGGGGATAATGGTATAAATCTTGCAGATAATAAGTTTAACAGCATAACAAATTATTATAAATCCCTTGCAGGGACATCTTACCAGACAGAAGATAATATTTTAAGCTTATCTGAAACTTCATTTATGATAAAGCAGCCTGCTAATTCAAATGCTATTGATAAACTTTTTTCAGGCAGCCTGGAAGACGGCGTTGCAAGTTTATTAAAAGGAAATGCCATGCGTGGTGACAGTGCAGATGATGAATTTGATGAGCCTGACAGGGTAGTTCCATGGGAAGATGATGAGTATATTGATGATGAAGAGGACGTAGTTACTGATAATGGTGACATTAATGCTTTTCTAAAGTTTTTTGAGGACAAGGAGATTATCACAAGCCTTAGAACTGCAACTATGACATATAAAGTTACATTCCCATCAAAGATTAAAGAAAAGTCATCTAATGCTGTTTTATCAGATAATGATAAAACTGTATCTGTTACCATTCCTTTAGTAAGTGACAGAAGCTTTAATGAATATGCAGTATGTGAAAATGATATTGCTGCTGAAGGCGCAGTAAATGGTGCTGTCTATAAAAATGCTGTTACTGTTACAATTCCTGAAAGTGCCACAGCAGAATTAAATGGAAGTGAAGTTTCTGGAAAAATGGTAAAATGTGATAAAACAGGTACATATAATTTTAAATTGTCAGATGGGAGAGGAACTACAGAAACTCTTTGTTTTATGGTTGATACAAGCGCACCTGTTGTTGCAAGGCAGAAAGATGCCAGCAAGGCGGAATTTAGTGATTTTTACAAAGGGCAGACAGCTTTGCTAAACAGGGGATATATTGCTGTATATGATATAGAAGGCGGTGTATCAGAAATTATTGTGGACAGTGCCAATGTAATAAAAGAAGCAACAGTAAATGCCAGCAGTAATGCGGATAAAGACAGCTTTATTAGCCAATATTATATTTATAGCCTTGATTTAAATGATTTTGAGGAAGGAAGCCATGCAATAAGCGTTTCTGATATACTTGGCAATAAATCAGAGGCAGAATTTATAATTGACAGGACAAAGCCATCAGTAAAAGGTGTTAAAAATGGCAGGACATATAAGAAAGCTGTAACAATAAAGTTTTCCGATAAAAACGGGATACAGTCAGCTTCTTTAAATGGAAAGCCATTCAGGAATGGAAGCAAAGCCAGCAGAAAAGGTACTTATACGCTGAAAGTAACTGATAAAGCAGGTAATGTTAAATCAGTAAAGTTTAAAATTAAAAAATAAAAATATTTTTTGGAAGGATATATAAAATGCCACAGAATGAAAGTAAAGAATTATTAGAAGCACTTGATGCAATGAAAAAGGAAAAAAACCAGGAGAATGCAGAAAGGCTTACAAAGCTTCTGGAAGAAATAGAAGTGCTTGTACCAGCAGTTATGCCTAAAAATACAGACCCTGCTATTTTAAAGCAGATGTCATCAAGCACACCAGAAACGCCGCATCCTGTACCAGAAGGGGCACAACCATTGCCATGTATATTACAGAATGAAGCAGGACAGAAATTTTTTCCTATATTTACATCTAATGAGCAGATTGAAAAAGGTGAAGGTGTCCCAAGATACCCTATTACCCTTAATATGCCATTTAAGTCATGTATTGACCTTATAGTTAAAATTAAAGGTGTTGAGGGTGCAGTAATTAACCCATATACGCACAATATTTTAATGAATATAAACAGGGAAAATGATGCATCTGGCGGACCAGAGCCAATCCAGCTTTCAGAGCCTGAATTCCATGCACTTGTAAGGAAGCAGATGGAAGCGGCGCTGCTGCCTGGAAAGATTTTTACAGAAGGTGAAGATTTTATAAAAGATTTATGTAGCAGGGAGGGAGAGTGCCTTGTAGAGTTTTTTAAAGAGCCATATGCACAGATTGGATGCCCTTATAATGCAGATGACTATGATTTTATGACATTAAGCATAAGTGATACATTACAGCTTACACGTATTTCAATGCCACATGAAAATTCATATCCTGGCACTGCTGAAACCCTTTTTGTAACATGGAATCCAGAGGAGAAAAAAGCAGGCTATTATGGTGTATTAAATGCGAAAAGGGGTGAATTTAACAAACTTATGGAGATTACTCCTGAAGGAAAAGCAATAGACCACGGGCCAGCACCTGGAGAAGGAAATGAGCTCCAGAGCATTATTGATATTGCTAATGCTAAAAGTAGTAAATAAGTTACTTTTTATATTTAACAATGCCACAGGCTATTAAAGAGGTGTAAAATATTTAATGATAATATATCTTATACGCCACGGAAGGCAGAGCAGCCAGGACTGTAATGTAAATGTACCTTTATCAGAGGAGGGGCGTATACAGTCACGCCTTCTTGGCGAAAGGATGAAAAGTTATAAACTGGATGTAATTTATTCAAGTACGCTTGTGCGTGCTGTTGAAACTGCCAGGACTGCATTTGCATATAATAAAGAACTTTTAGAAAACCTGCAGTTAAGGCAGGGGCTTGAGGAAATTGACTTTGGAATACTTACAGGGCAGAAGGATGAAGAGGTAAAGAAATTTTATAATGAGTATTACCAGGAACAGCTTGATAACTTTATGGAAGGCAGGGTACAACAAGGTACAGCTTTAGAAGAAGTAAATGCATTTATTGGTGATTTCTTTGTGCCGCCAGAGGAAATGTGGTATCCTGAGGGCGAAAACGGGGCAATGGTGCTTGAGCGTGTAATGCCAGTAGTTAAAGAATGGATAGAAAGCGGCAAAAAGAACATTGCTGTTGTTACACATGGCGGACTTATACGCACACTGTTGTGTTCGCTGTTTGGCGGTGATTTTGCAAGACGCCTTATGTTTGGCACATCCCTTGAAAACTGCAGTATTACACAGTTACACTATGATGAAGCCAAAAATGGATTTTTCCTGGACAGGTTTAATGACTATGCGCATATAGAGGGGCAGCCAGGGCTTTTAAGGAAAAACTTTTCAAAGTGCTGTACAAAATAACTGCGTTAACAATACAGACAGTAAAAAAGGCTGACATACATACTGCAGGTATGTTTGGAGGCATGATATTATGGATGATGAAATGTTACAAATTTGCAGTAATACTTTTTGCAGTAACTGTTTCGTTAATAGTTGCCGTTAGTGGTAAAAATATATTTAAAAACCAGGATATAGAATATAATAAGTAACAGTTCAGCCTTCAATAAAATATGAGTTTTACAGTGCCATTTTGCACATTTTTTGTGCTAAATGTATACATAACCAGTGCTTTCAGCACTGGTTTGTTACTATGAATCCGTAAGGCTTTATAGTAACTATAATAATGCTAAAGAATAATATTTTAGATTGACAAAACAACTCTTATTAGGTATTATTAACTATAGTTAGAAAATACTAACAAAAGAAATGACATATAAATTGCTATTTATAGAAAGGAAGATATACATATGAGTGTTGTTATTGTAGGAGGGCATGACAGGATGGTTTGCCAGTATAAAAAAATTTGTAAAGGTTATAATTGTAAGGCTAAGATATTTACACAAATGCCAGGAAATATGAAAAATATGATTGGAACACCAGATTTGCTAATTGTATTTACTAATACTGTATCGCATAAAATGGCAAAGTGTGCTGTTGATGAGGCGGAAAAATGTAACGCAGATATTGTAAGATGCCATACAAGCAGTGGGGCTGCACTGGATAAAATCCTTGAAAAAGCCTGTTATTAATAAAAAATACTGTATCCTGATATATACTTGCCGGAAGGTAAAATATCTAAAATTTAATGCCTGCATTCTTGTTGGAAGTGCAGGCATATTTTCACTGTATTTTTATCCAGTAATTTGTATTAAATAATCCAGTAATTTCTTTGGTTTCTGTATTCTTATTTCCCATATCTCCATCTTTATCTCCATCTTTCTGTATCTTGCTGTTATTCAAGTAATCTTGCCCACAGTATTCTATTCCAATCTGGTATGTCCCTTTACTAATATCTGTCAATGGGATTGAAATAGTATAGATGTGTTCTTTAAATATTTTTGTAAGCTGTGTTGTATCATCAAAATCCTGTACAAATGTATTGTTGTCATTATATAAGTATACTTTTTTGATAGCATGGTCTTTACATGTTATCTGCAGTATATTTCCATTAAGTGAAAAAGAAATTTTCTTTTTTGTATTAGAAGGCAGGAAATTATTTTTATCAAAACCATCTGGAAGCCCTTCTGTGGCGGCAGGCTGGTATAAACTTCCAGATGTGACAGGCATTTTACTGCTTGTAGTGCTTTTTATACCAGCAAGGTTAAAATCAAGGAACTTTGCAACAAAAAAGTCGTTTGTACATGAAATGTCTGTTACACATTCATTAGTATTATAATCAAACCCAAGAATTCTGGCACGGCAGTCTGTTTCCTCATCTTTTACATTTGCACACATTGCATAAATACAGTTGTTTTTTTGGTCAAATTCTACATTTGAACGTGTAATGGAAAGTGGCACTGGTATAAATTTATCCATATGTGCAGTCATATTAATCTCATCAATAGTAAATACCATAAGATTAGATTTTTTAATATTGTCAAAGTAATCTACAGGCCTGCGGTTTGCTACATGGTTGTCAAACAGTGCAATCTTTATTTTTTTTACACCATTTCCATTTATTTTTTCAAGGATTTTCACACCATGCTGCTGGAAAAACCATCTTGTGTCTTTGCCAGGGGTTAATACTTTATCTGCCTGTCCAGTGTTTTCATAAAAAACCGGGTTGGCAAGCAGCCAGGCAATTTCATTTGTTTTAAGGCTTATTTTAGCTATTGTGTGTATATTGCGGAAAGAAGCAATTACAGCATCTTCTTCGGGAATATATTCAAATGCATTAATATGTGCCCAGTCATATCTTGTCACATAAGTACTGTCAAAAAGCTGGTTGGCGTTTACAGACCGTAAAACTTCACCTGTATTTTTATCAATTTCATCAATAATATTTTCCATATAAGTATCATGCATTGAACTTGTTGCCATAAGGATATTGCCATCATTTTCCTTGGAAATTGCCCAGTGGTGGAAACCTGATGTATGGTAAATATTCCTGTGTATACGTCCAATTAAATCTGTTTCATATGCAATAACTGAATGTGCATTGCCATAATTAGGCCTGCGCATCTTTTTGTCGGGTATAAGCATATGACCGTTAGAAAGCATGTGTACACCATATGGGTGTACAGGCATAGTAAGATACCAGCGTATATTGCCATTGCTGTCAAATGCATAATTAACGCTGCTGTAACCACCTGTTGCCATTAAAAAACTAGAAGTGTTTTTATTAAATTTAGTAACCTGGAGGCTGTTGCGTAAAGCTATGCCGGTTCTTGAACATCTTACTCTTATAGTATTCTGGCATATTTCATTATTATTTTCGTCAAGCAGGTAAAATATTATAGTATTAATACATCCATCGTACATGCCAAGTACAGGAACCTGGTGCTTTTCTGTTAATGTTTCATCACAGTTAGTATAATCACCGGAATTCCTTTTACCTTTAATTACATATTTTACTTTACATGGTTTATCTGTGTTAAATACCAGAAGCCCTGTTAATGGCGAATATCCAAAGGGGTTAATTATAAATAGTGCATTTTCAAATGTATAAATTCCTTTATTAAGGATATTATCTATTACAATATCTTTACATCTGCATATATCAGCAGAAAGCCTTGACTGTTTTTTTATATTTGTGGAATAATTTCTCCCGTCAATATATGGCATGTTAATTTTTAATGCTTCATTTTTAAGCCATTCCTGGTTTTGGATATTTATGTTGTATAAGAGTTTTTTAAATTTAGCGGTTATACGTTTTTTAACTGCCATTGCAAGGCATCCCCCTTGTTATATTATAATATTTCTTATAAATAGTATTTCAGACATTTTGACAGATTGTCTTCCATATTTATGTATTTAATTCATAAAAATAGTATAATTATTTTTTGTCAAAACTAAGGTTATTTTGTGGCATTTGCAAAATCTTTTGTGACGTTATTTGTTGTAAATTGACAGATGGGAATTTTTGAGAATTTAGAAGTATTTTACAGATTTTTGTTTTATTAAGTTAATAGCTCTGGCTTTAACCACGCAAGTGCTTATATCGCTTTTTATATAGGGATACTATATGCACTGTTGCGTGGGCTGCCATAGCGGAATGCCTGCAAAAGCCATGTTTGTGGCATCCTTTTTATTGTATACTTATTACTTCATATCCTGCTTCTGTTACTGCATTTTTTAATTCATTATCACTAGTTCCATCAGCAGTTACAGTTGCACTTTTTTCTTCAAGGCTCATAGTAACATCTTTAACACCACTTATGGCACGCAATGCTTTTTCAACCCTTCCTGTACAATGTTCACACATCATTCCTTCAATAATAATTTTCTTTGTCATAATTAAATCTTCCTTCCTTAATGTATTTATATTATTTTTATTACTATCTGCACTATTTACTGCATTGCCTGTATGCAGTTCCAGCCTTTTCAGCCTTAAAGCATTGCTTACAACACATACACTGCTAAGGCTCATTGCAGCAGCCCCTAACATAGGGCTTAATTTTATATCAAATGGCAGATATAAAAGCCCTGCTGCAACTGGTATGCCAATAATATTATAGAAAAATGCCCAGAAAAGATTCTGTTTGATATTCCTTATAACAGCCTGGCTTAATTTAATTGCAGCTACAGCCCCTGACAGGCTGTCTTTCATAAGGACTATATCTGCACTTTCAACTGCAACATCCGTCCCAGCCCCTATTGCAATACCAACATCTGCTGAAGCAAGTGCTGGTGCATCATTAATGCCATCTCCAACCATTGCAGTCTTGTGCCCTTCCGCTTTTAATGAAGATATCTTTTCTTCTTTCTGTGCAGGAAGCACGTTTGCAATAACTTCATCAATGCCTGTTTCTTCTTTGATTGCATTAGCAGTAATTTCATTATCGCCAGTAAGCATAATAACATGTATTCCCATTTTCTTAAACTCACTGACTGCTTCCCTGCTTGTTGGTTTCACAACATCTGCAACAGCAATTACACCTGTTACACGGTTTTCCTCTGCGAATACCAATGGGGTTTTGCCGTTTGAAGCATACTGCTTAATTGTATTTTGGACATTATCATCTACAGGTATATTATATTCTTCCAATAATGCCAGGTTGCCGGCATAATATCTTTTTCCATCAACAATGCCTGTTATACCTTTGCCAAATATGGCTTTAAAATCCTTAATATCTGACAGCTTTATGCCAAGTCTGCTGCACTTTTTAATAACAGCATCTGCAAGCGGATGTTCGCTTCCCTTTTCAAGTGAGCCCGCAATCCTGTACAGTTCCTCTTCTGGCATGCCATTAAAAACTGTAATTCCAGTTACTTCAGGCCTGCCCTCTGTAATTGTGCCTGTCTTGTCAAGTACAACTGTATCAACAAGATGTGCCGTTTCAAGGGCTTCACCAGATTTTACAAGTATGCCGTTTTCTGCGCCCTTGCCAGTGCCAGCCATTATTGCAACAGGCGTTGCAAGTCCAAGTGCACAAGGGCATGATATTACAAGGACTGCTATTGCAGATGAAAGTGCAAATTCAAAACCATATCCAAGGCAAAGCCATATAACAGCTGTAATTAGTGCTATTGCTATTACGGCAGGCACAAATATTCCTGATACTTTATCAGCAATTTTAGCTATTGGGGCTTTGCTTGAAGATGCTTCCTCAACAAGTTTTATAATCTGGGACAGGGTGGTATCCTCCCCTGTCTTTAAAGCTTTTGCCTTTAGAAGCCCTGCCTGGTTAATTGATGCAGATATAATTTTGTCACCTTCCTGTTTAATGACAGGTATGCTTTCACCTGTAACTGCTGATTCATCTACAGATGACTTGCCATCTATAACAATTCCGTCTGCTGCAGCCGATTCACCAGGCTTTATAATAAATATATCACCTGTTACCATATCACTTGCATTAATTACCTGTTCTATACCATCCCTTATTACTGTTGCGGTCTTAGGTGCAAGGTCCATAAGTTTTGTAACCGCTTCGCTAGTTTTGCTTTTAGAGCGTGTTTCAAGGAATTTTCCCACTGTAATAAGAGTTAAAATCATTCCTGCGGACTCAAAATATAAATCATGGCTGAACTGGTTTACTGCTGCCATATCACCATGCCCAAGCCCATAAACAATTTTATATGTTGCATAAATTCCATATATAATTGCTGCGCCTGAACCAATGGCTATCAGGCTGTCCATATTAGGGCTGCGTTTTGCAAGCGTTTTAAAGCCTGTAATATAGTATTTCTGGTTGGCTATTACTATAGGAATAAGCAGAAATACTTGTGTTATTGCAAATACACCTGCGTTCGCACTTCCATGAAAATACTTTTCCATATGTGCAGGCATACCAAGTCCTGCCATATTAAAAAACATATGCCCCATAGAAACATACATAAGCGGTATAAGGAAAATAATTGAAACCACAAGCCTTTTCTTCATGCTGGCAATATTTTTCTTATAAATATCCTGCATACCACCTGCTGTGCTGGATGTTTCCTGCGTGGCTTTGCTGCTGCTTTGTCCCATGCTTCCTTTAACACTTGCACCATAACCAGCATCTACAACAGCATTTATAATATTATCTTCATTTGTAATATCTTCCCTATATTCAACCTGCATACTGTTTGTAAGTAAATTGACACTTACTTTATCCACGCCGTTTAGCTTTGAAACACTTTTTTCAACATGTGCAGAGCAGGCGGAACATGTCATGCCAGTAACATCAAACTTCCCAACCATTTAAAAACCTCCTTTAAATTGATACTTATTTCATAAGGTTCTTAAGTAAATCACAAAGCTCATCAACAGCATTGTCATTGCCAGCCCTTATATCATCACATACACATGACTTAATATGTCTTGCCAGAAGCTGTTTATTAAAACCATTAAGGGCAGCCTGTATAGAAGATATCTGTGTAAGTATGTCAACACAATATCTGTCTTCTTCAAGCATCTTCTTAACGCCACGTACCTGGCCTTCAATTACATTAAGACGGTTTAACATGTTTTTTATCTCTTTAGTATCCCTTTTAATATGTTTTATATTCTCCTGTTCCATAATCCACCTTTCAAAATAGTATACCCCCGTACCCTGTCTATGATAATAACAGAAAAATATAAAAATGTCAATGCAAAACGGACGGTTTCTGTGCCAGATGCCAGAAAATGTTACTATTCACAGCTACGCTGTTCATAGTAACTAGCAGTGCTTTCAGCACTGATTATGTACACATTTTGCACAAAAGACGTCCAAAATGGCACTGTAAAACTCGTATTTTTGACGAAAAAAGTGTCAAAAATCCTCGGATTTAATTGACTGTGAATAGTAACCAGAAAATATCTTGTATTTTCTTTGACAGTGCATGTAATAAGTGTTATTCTGTTTTTAAAGAAGGAAAATATTGTATTACAACCTGGTAATGGCAGAGAACTTTAAGAAGGAGGACAAGGTTATTATGATATATCTAAAAAACAAAGAAAGAAGCAGGGTTTTAATGTCCTGTATGGCAGTTTTGCTGGCATTTATTGTTATATTGCTACAAGACAAGTGCTGTGACAGTGCAGTTATGTATAATGAAGAACAAAATACAAGCGGGGATTTTTTCCTTGATGTGCGTGCTGGCTTTGGAGGAAAGCCGGTTATACCAGACCCTGCCAAAACAGATGGCAAGGTTTCAATTTCCCTGCTTAGCTGGAAAAATATTAACAAAATTTGTAATAAGAAAAAATGGTATAAGAAAAATGGTGATTTATACCTAGGAACAAATTTATCTTTTGCTGGTTTTAACCGGCCAGTTTTTGTAAGCTCTTATGCAATAGGGGATATGACAGAGGACTCTGGCACAGTATCATATATAACGGAAAAAACAAATAAAGGCATTAAGAAAAAGAAAGTGAAAGGAAGCTGCATTGCGCTTTTTGTAACAACAAAACTTGAGAAGTATGAGAAATATGATGAAAGTTATTTTGTAATTCTTGATTATAAAAATGGTGTTTCCTATAAGAAAAAGACAACTTTTTATTTACATGATATTTCAAAATGGGGGCCTGATTTATCTGTAGCTGATGTAACAGGTGATGGTATACAGGAACTGCTTGTATCAGATTTGCATAATAAGTGGGATGATTTTGGTTTATACCATGCTGACAGAGATAAACATAAGATAGAAACAATTTATCAAACAGATACTGACCCTGGACGGGATTTTATAGACTGCCGGGAGTTCAAAGGAAAATTAAAAGATAATTACAAAGTGGAATTAAAAGTTCCACGTATTGGATATTCTAAGATTATTTCTCTTATTAAAGATGCCGGGTATAGTAAGAAAAACCTGCATAATAAAATGGATGATGATTTTAATCATATTATTAACTATGTTGGGATGTGGAAGAAAAATGGGAAGCTCCGTAAAAAGTGGGCAAAGAAACATGGAAGAGTTTTTCTATATACTTTAAGTATTCCTTCATATCCAAAAGACAAAGATGGTAATACTCTTATAGAATTTGAAAGACCAATATGTATAGGACACCGTTCAAAAGGGATTGGCTATATGCATATATATATGAAGTATGACCAGGATTCGGGCAAGTTAGTGGCAGGAGATGCAAAATACTCAAAGTAAAATATCAAGAAAGAGCAGGGAACAGCACGTAAATAAATATGCAGGGGCAGGGTATTAATATTCCAAGGGGCAGGGTATGATATATTTAAAAAACAAGGGAAGAAGCAGGGTTTTAATGTCCTGTATGGCAGTTTTGCTGGCATTTATTATTATATTGCTACAGGACAAGTGTTGTAACAGTGCAGTTACAGCCAGTGAAGGACAAAGAGCAGGTGTGCAGGAAAAGGCAGCAGAGGAAAATGGCACTTCCAGTGCAGGGGATTTTTTCCTAGATGTGCGTGCTGGTTTTGGCGGAAAGCCGGTTATACCAGACCCTGCCAAAACAGATGGCAAGGTTTCTGTTTCCTTGCTTAGCAGGAAAAATATTGACAAGGTTTATGATAATGGCAAATTTTATAAGAAAAACGGGGATTTATACCTTGGAACAGATTTGTCTTTTGCTGGTTTCAAACGGCCAGTTTTTGTGAGTTCTTATGTAATAGGGGATATGACAGAAGATTCTGGAGTTGTATCATATATAACTAAAAAAACAAATAATGGTATTAAGAAGAAAAAAGTAAAAGGAAGCTGCCTTGTGCTTTTTGTAACAACAAAGCTTGAAAAGTATGAAAAGCCAACAAAACAAGCCCATCTTGGTGAAAGTTATTTTGTAATTCTTGATTATAAAAATGGCGTTTCTTATAAGAAAAAGACTGCTTTCTATTTACCTTATTCAAGATGGAACAAGTTATCTGTAGCTGATGTTACAGGTGATGGTATACAGGAACTGCTTGTATCATGTTTACATAATAAATCTGTTGATTTTGGTTTATACCACGCTGCCATGGAAAAACATAAGATAGAAACAATTTATGAAACAGGTGGTGACTGGGAAGAGAACTGGCAGAAACCTGGATGGGATTTTATAGACCGCCTGGAGTTCCAAGGAAAATTAATGGATAATTACAAAGTGGAATTAACAATCCCACGCATTGGATATTCTAAGACTGTTTCTGTTATTAAAGATGGAGGGTATAGTAAGAAGAGCCTGCATAATAAAATGGACAGAATGGGTTGTATTAATTATATTGGGATGTGGAAGAAAAACGGGAAACTCCGTAAAAAATGGGTAAAGAAATATGGAAGGGTTTTTTTATATACTTTAGATGATATTTCATATCCAGAAGGCAAAGATGGTAATACGCTGGTAGAATTTATAAGGCCAGTATGCATAGGACACCGTTCACGCGGTATTGGCAATATGCATATATATATGAGGTATGACAAAGATTCAGGCAAGTTAGTGCCAGAAAGCGCAAAATACTCAGATTATAAAGAGGCAGAAAAAGAGTGGGAAACAGCACGTAAGCACTATGGAGGTTTTAATTGAAAATAGATTTTGTACTGGCATGGGTGGATGGTTCTGACAAGGAATGGCAGAAAGAGAAGGCAAAGTATTGTAAAGAAAGTATACCAGGGGATAACAGGGAAGAACGTTACAGGGACTGGGATATTTTAAAATTCTGGTTCAGGGGTGTGGAAAAATATGCGCCCTGGGTAAATAAGATATTTTTTGTTACATGGGGACATCTGCCACCATGGCTTGATATAAAGAACCCAAAACTTGAAATTGTAAACCATATGGATTATATACCAGGACAGTTCCTGCCAACATTTAATTCACATACAATTGAACTTAATTTCCACAGGATAAAAGGGCTGTCAGAACACTTTGTATATTTTAATGATGACTTTTTCGTAATTAACCATGTAAAACAGGAGGATTTTTTTGTTAACGGGATGCCAAAGGATATGCTTGCATTACAGCCTGTTGTGGCAAATGTGGACAATCCTGTTATGCCATATATTTACTTGAATAATTCAATGCTTCTTGCAAAACATTTTGATAAAAGGAACAATATTAAAAAACAGCCTGGCAGTTATTTCCATGCTGGCTATCCGTTTATGTACCTTTTCTATAACATGCTGGAAATGGCATTTCCAAGGTTTACAGGGTTTTATACAGTGCATGGGCCTTCGCCTTTCCTTAAAAGTACATTTGAAACAGCCTGGCAGGAAGAGGGGGATTTCCTTTCCAGGACATGTATGCATAAATTCAGGGATAAAGACGATGCCAGCCAGTATTTTATCCGTGAATGGCAGAAACTTTCAGGGCATTTCCATCCTGCCAATGTAAAAAAGCTGTGCAGGTATTTTGAACTTGGCAATGACAACAGAAAGCTTTATAATACATTAATGAAGCAGTCTTGTAAAATGGCCTGTATAAATGATGCTAATACTGCCATATATGTTAATAAGGTTAAACGGGAACTTGCTATATGTTTTAAAAGCATATTTCCTGTTAAATCTTCTTATGAATTATGAAAGAGGAATTTTAAATTGAAACAGAGAAGCAGGACAGGGTATTCAGCAGTAAATACAACAGTTGCAGTTTTTTCAAGGATTATAGCAATTTTTGCAGGATTTGTAACAAGGGTTGTATTTACACATATGCTTAATGAAAACTATGTTGGCATAAATGGCCTGTTTACTGATATTTTAAATATTTTATCACTAACAGAGCTTGGGGCAGGTACTGCAATTACTTATGCACTTTATAAGCCAGTTGCAGATAATAATATACCAAAACAGCAGGCGCTTATGCAGATGTTTAAATGGTTTTACCGCATAACTGCTGGTTGTGTGGCAGTTTTTGGGATATTAATAATCCCGTTTATGGATGTAATTATGAAAAACAGGCCAGATGTGGAACACCTGTTATTTATATATATATTGTACCTTGCTAATTCTGTTGTATCATATCTGTTAGTTTATAAAAGAACTTTAATTGAAGCACACCAGCTTAATTATATTGTAATGGTTTACCAGACAGCATTTTTATTAATACAGTATATGTGCCAGATTTTAGTCCTTGTAATTGCTAAGGATTTTATATTATTCCTGGTAGTGCATATTGTATGTACTGTTATTGGAAACATATGCCTGTCAGCAAAAGCGGGACGGCTTTTCCCATATCTTAATGAAAAGACAGAAGAGAAGCTGCCAGAGGATGAGAAGCGGGATATCTACAGGAATATAAAGGCAATGTTAATGCATAAGTCAGGCGCAGTTATTGTAAATAATACAGATAACCTTATAATCTCTTCGTTTGTGGGTGTTACAAGCGTTGGCATTTATTCTAATTATTTTTTGGTAATTGGTTCAGTAAAGCAGCTTATTGACCAGGTTTTCCAGGGAATTACAGCAAGTGTTGGCAACCTTGGCGCAACAGAAGACAACAGGCATGTTAAAAAAATATTTGAAACAGCATTTTTTACAGGAAACTGGCTTTATGGCTTTGCCGCCATATGCCTTTATGAACTTTTAGAGCCATTTATAGAAACAAGTTTTGGAAAGAATTATTTATTTACTAGTGAAATTGTGCTTGTTTTATGTATAAATTTTTATATAAACGGGACAAGGAAAGCAGCACTTACATTCAGGGACTCACTGGGGCTGTTTTTTTATGACAGGTATAAGGCTGTGGCAGAAGCTTTATTAAACCTTGTAATTTCAATAATACTTGTAAAAGGTTCTGGGGTTCTGGGTGTTTTTGCAGGAACGCTTTCCAGCATGTTATTAGTTTCTGTATGGGTTGAACCATATATTTTATATAAATACCATATAATGCAGCCATGTGCCATGTTCTTTGCAAAATATATTATTTATACATTGCTTACAGGCAGTGTGTGGTTTTTAACTAATGCTGTATGCAGCCATGTGGCAGGTACACCAGTTTTTGTACTGGCAGTGAGGGCCCTGATTTGTATTATTATACCAAATATGGCATTTACTGTTTTTTACCATAGGACAGAAGAATTTGGAGTAATAAAAGAAAAGGCAATGGAATTAATAAAGAGGGGGCGGTAAAAAGTGGAACGGCATGAAAAGTTATTATGCATCCTGCTAAAATGCGCACTTAATGGGAAGCATTTTAATGGCATGGGAAATTATACAGCAGATGAGTACAACAAAGCTATAAAAACTGCTGCCATGCATAATGTGTTACCTCTTTTATATGATACTTTAGATAATGCTGGCATAGAAAATACAGCATTACAGGCTGTACAGCAGAGTTACCACCTGCTTTTTCTGTCAAAATATGTAATAAATCTTCTGGAGGACAACGGGGTAAAGACAGTATTGTTAAAGGGAAGCAGTACCGCTTCATTATATCCATTGCCAGAACTGCGTAAATCAGGCGATGTTGACCTGCTTCTTGAAAATGAGGAGTCAGTGGACAGGGCATGCAGTATACTTAGCAAGGCAGGATTCCAGATAGAAAATGAACAACATGCACACCACCATATTGTATATAAATCGCCTGATGGCATTGATGTAGAGCTCCACAGCCTGCTTGTAGAACCATTTGACAATAACAGGATTAATAATTATCTTGAAAGCGTAAAAGTGGGCATTTTTAAGGATATATTCCGGGAAAATATTATGGGCATAGAACTTCCTGTGCTTAATGAAGCTTTTCATGCTTTTTATCTGCTTTTACATATGCTGCAGCATTTCCTGCGTTCAGGATTCGGTCTTAAACTTGTATGTGACTGGGCTGTATTCTGGAACAGGGATATACCACAGCAGGATAAATCACAATTCATACAGCTTGTAAAGGAGAGCGGCATATACGGCTTTGCAAGGATGGTAACGCTGTTATGTATATATTATCTGGGGCTTTGCAGGGATAATGTATCTTTTATGCTTTGCCTGGAACATAGCAGCCATGAAAAGGCAGATGTGAAGAAAGAAATGGAAGAGAAAGAGGCAGAAGAATTTATGGAAGAGGTTCTGGAAGCTGGTGAATTTGGTAAAACAAGCCCTGACCGTATGGTGGCATTGCGTGGGACAGGCTGGATATCTTATATAAGGGAATTCCATCACCAGATGAAGCTGGCATATCCAGAAGCAGGACGCATAATTATTATCTGGCCTGTGCTCTGGATTATGACATTTGCAGGTTTCTTATACCGCAACCACAGTATAAGGAATGTTACAGGAAGTGCAATAATTAAAAAGGCAGCACAGAGAAGCAGGTTAACAAGCAAAATGAGGCTGTTTAAAAAGACTGAATAAAATTATTATAATAAAAAGACTTAAGTATATAAATATCTTATACTTAAGTCTTTTGTACTTTTCATGCATCTGGTATGGTTTTTACAACAATATAAACTTAAAAAAATAACTATTATTTATGGAGGAAACAATGGGCAGGCAAAAAGGACATTTTATTACAGAACAAATACTTGAAGATTATGCAAAATATCTTTCCATGGATGAGAAAAGCAGTGCAACTATAAGAAAATATATATGTGACATTAAAAAACTTATGAAATATGCCAATGGACATATAATCACTAAAGAACTTGTAGTTGCATACAAAGAAAGCTTAAGGACAAGCCAGAAATATAAACTTTCAAGTATAAACTCATTTCTTGTGGCAGCAAACAGGCTGTTTGAATACCTTGGATGGTATGGAATACGTGTAAAAACATACCGTATACAAAAAGAAGTATTTATGCCAGCGGATAGGGATTTGTCAAAAGCAGAATATAAAAGAATGGTACAAACAGCTTTAAAGAAAGGTAATAAACGTCTGGCAATGATAATACAGACATTGTGTTCACTTGGGATACGTGCTAGTGAACTGTCAGGGATTACGGCAGAAAGTGCACGGAATGGGACAGCAGAAGTTTTCTGTAAGGGAAAACAAAGAAAAATACTAATTCCCAGAAAGCTTCAAAAACTTCTGTTAAAATACATAAATGAAAATAATATTAAAAGCGGAATAATATTCAGGACATCCACAGGAAAGGCAGTTGACCGGAGTAATATATGGAGAGAAATAAAATCTATTGGAAGAGATTCAGGTATAGTAGAAAGTAAAATATTCCCACATAACTTCAGGCATCTTTTTGCAAAAATATTTTACCAAAAAAACAAGGACATAGCTAAACTTGCGGATATACTTGGACATAGTAATATAGAAACAACTAGAGGTTATATAAAAACAACTAGCGATGAATATCAGAAGCAGATTGACCTTATGGGACTGGTATAATAATGCAACATAATATTTATTATGTTGTATTATAGGAAAGTAATAGATATATACCATTAAAGGCAATTATAAAAACAGACGATAGAATCATATAGATAAATAATTTAATAAAATAAATTAATGCTTGAAAATTATTAAAAGAAATTATATAATGCATAAAATAGAAGTTACAACATAATAAATATTATGTTGTATTATTAAATAGCAACCAGGGAGTATAAGTATGTATATTAAGATTGATGGGGCAGATATAAAGGATTTTAGAAATAAAGAAATTATATTATTTGGTGCATCTTCTACAGGTGCTAAAGCTTTAGAGGAATTTGAAAATAATGGTGCTGTTATTACAGGTTTTTCTGATAACAACATTAAAAAACATGGAACAAAGTTTTGTGGCTATATAGTATATCCACCTGAAACAGTAAAGGCAATGGCAAAGGATAATCCTAGAATGTCTGTTATGGTTACAAGCACCTATGATAAAGAAATTTCAGAACAGTTAAAGGAAATGGGTGTTAAAAATATATTTATTGTAAAAATGGGTGTTCTGCATGATAAAATGCCTTTTAATGAATTTTCAAATACTATACTGGATAAAGATGTAGCAAATAAAAAAATAATAAACCTGTTGAACAGCAGCCAGCCATTTTTTATTGGACGTATTGGTTCAGTAGAACTGGAAACAATATGTAACTATATATATTTTACAAAAAGAATTAATGGACAGGATGTACCATATACAAATAATATTATTGGAATGCTTTGTAACTGGGCTGGATTTTTCCCACCAGACCATATGCTTATTGATTCTTTTTGCAGAATGTACCTGAAAAAAATAAAAGAGGCAGATTTATTGTGGTGTATGTGGCAGTCAAAGTATGAAAATAAGCTTTACCAGGATTATTGTCCAGATACAGAACTTTCATTATACGATGATACAGGTTTTCCATTATATGAACAAGTTCCATGGACTAGTGCATTGAAAGGCAAAAAAGTGCTTGTAATACATCCTTTTGAAAAGTCTGTACAAATTAATTACAAGCAGAAAGACAAACTTTTTAGTAATAAAAATTTTATGCCAGATTTTGAACTTATTACTATAAAAGCAGTCCAGACACTTGCAGACAATAAAAATGTACAATTTAGTAACTGGTTTGAAGCTTTAGACAGCATGAAAGAACGTATGTCAAAGACAGATTTTGATATAGCACTGGTTGGTGCAGGTGCATATGGATTTCCTCTTGCTGCATATGCAAAAGAACTTGGTAAGCAGGCATTGCACATAGGTGGCATGTTACAGCTTTATTTTGGTATACGTGGTAAATATTATGACCAGTTTAATTACCATAATAAATACTGGACAAGACCATTAGACGAGGAAAAACCAGAAGGGTTTAAAAAAGTAGAGGCTGGAAGGTATTGGTAATGCATAAATCATTTATGTAACCATGACAAACCAGATAAATAATAAAACAAAGGAGACAGATTATGTCAAATGAAGTTATTTTAGTTTTAGGAATGCATAGGTCTGCAACATCATTAACTACTAATATACTTACAGAACTTGGTCTGTATGCTGGAAACAGATATGAACTGTTAGAAGCAGATTCTGACAATAAGAAGGGGTATTTTGAACGTAAAGATGTAATTGAATTAAGTGATAAAATGCTTGTTGAAAATAATATAACATGGACATCAGTACGCAGGCATATTAAAAAGATAAAAATAAGTAAAGATTCACAAAAAGAGTTAGAAAAAATTTTAATAGACATTAAAAAAAAGGCATCAGGCAGGAATATTGTAATAAAAGAACCTAAAATATGCATTACAGAACCAGTATGGAAAAAAGCAATTACTTCCTTGGGTATGAAAGAAAAAGTGGTAGCTGTATTCAGACATCCATATGAAGTCGCCATGTCAATAAATAAAAGGGATGGAATTGATTTTTCTTATGCTTTAAAAATATGGTATTATTATAATTGTTGTATTTTAGAATCATTAAATAGTATGAATAGTGCACACTATATTGTTATAAATCATAATGACTATTTTTATAAAAGAGAGTTACAAATTGATAAAATTGCAGAATTTCTGCATATAGATAAGTATAACAAAAAAATAATAAACGATATTGTTGACTTAAAATTATATCATAATAAAATTAATAATTTATTTGGCAAAGGAAATGATTTAGAGCATATGGCAAATAAATTATATAATTATATGGTTTCATTGTCAGATGGAACAAAAAAATTAGATATCAATGAAACTAGGCAATATATTTCTTATCTGGAGAAGATTGACAGTTCATTTGAAAAAAATAAATCTAGTATTGAACTTGGTCTAATTGAAGAAAGTAATTATTGTGAAGCAAAAGAATGGTGTTATTATATTTTAGATAATTATCAAGATACAATAAAAAAATCATTTGCTGGATATCTTGAAGAAAAAGGTATAAACAATATTTCAATATATGGCAATGGCACTATTGCACATATGCTTTTTCCATTATTACTTGATAGTGGTATAAAAATTAAGAATATATATGATAAAGTTAATTATAAACCAGTTAAATATGGTGAAAGAATAATAGAAGTATGTAATATTGAAGATATACAAAGTAACATAGAAGAGATAATAATAAATACTGTTGTTAATAAAAATAAAGACATTGCAGATATGATTAGTAATTACTTTGACAGGAAGAAAGTTATATCATTATTCAGAATTTTATATGAAATGGTTAGCACATGCCATAAGTAAAACTAATATATTAAATCTAGGAAAAAATTTTAAATATTATTTTGTTGCTTTACAAAATAAAAAATTAATAAATTTTTATAATGGAGGGTTTATGTCTACATATATAACAGCAGAAAGAATATCTTATTTTATTTCAGTACTTCAAAAAAACGGAAAAAGTTTTAATACAATTTCTGCTTATAGCAGAAATATTAATAAACTGGTAGAATTTTTAAAAAATTCTGAATTATCTGCTACACAGATGATAAATTATAAAAACTGGCTTTATGGAAGAGGGTTTAAAAAGCGTACTGTTAATGCATATCTTGCTGCTGCTAATTATTTTTGTGAGGTTATGGGCTGGCATGGCATGAAAGCCAGTCTAGAACCTTTGGATTATGATGAACTTCAGAACCATATGGATATTTCAATTGCTAATTATAATAAGCTTTTATATACAGCATTGCAAAATAATAAAGAACGCCTTGCAATGATGGTACAGGTTCTATGCCATACAGACTTACGTTTTTGTGAACTTGGGCTTTTAACAACAGATATATTAGAAAAGGGATATGTTGAAGTAACTAGGAGAAATAAAAAAATAAAAATTATGATACCTGTTATACTTATAGAAGATTTGAATGCATATGTTAGATATAAAGGTATTATAAAGGGCATTATTTTTAGGACAAAAAATGGTTCTCCTGTAAACCGTTCAAATTTTTGTAAAGATTTAAAAAAAATATGTATACTTGCAGGCATAGATGAGAATATAGGTTCAATCCAGCGTGTAAAAAATGTAGTTCTGGGTAGTTATCCCTATCACAAATTAAAGTATAAAAATTAAAGGTTTACTGGCGGTTAAAAACAGCCCAAGATAGTAAAAAGACCTTGGATTTTCCAAGGTCTTTTTACTATCTGGAAATTTATATATTGTAATGGTTAAATTACTTTTAATACCTGGCTTGACTTTTTTTGCCTTGGTGGTATTATTAATTTTATAAAAAATAAGGCAGGTGTTTATTTATGTATACAGAGAAAGGTAATCTTGCATTGGTCTGGCGGGAAACTGGCGGCGGTGCTGAAATACTGCGTGTATATTCAGATATGCCAGATGTATGTATACCAGAAGAAATTACTGGCATGAAAGTAGTGTCTATTGGTGCATATTGTTTCTCTGAAGCCAACAGGGTTAGTGATTACATTAACAATACAGAAGAAAACCTGCCAGCAGCAAATCATCTCTGTGAATTCTGCGGCAACAATGCCAGGAGTATCTCTTTGCCAGATACAATTGAGAGAATTGGGAATAATGCTTTTTATAACTGCCGCAAAATGGTTTCGCTTGAAGCAGGGGCTTCTTTAAAAGAAACTGGAAGCGATATATTTATGAATTGTACAAGTTTTACAAAACTGCATTTAAGGCACAGGGCAGATACACCAGGTGGTCTTAAGCATATTGTGGGACGCCTGTGTACACATCTTGATGTATACTTTTATGACAATGGGAAAGTACATGCAATGCTTGTGTTCCCTGAATATACAGATTCTTATGATGAAATTGCGCCTGCACATATATTTGGCAGAAATATTACTGGTGAGGGTTTCAGGGCAAGACAGTGTTTTGATGGTGATATTCCTGGTTTCAGGCAGTATGATGCAATATTTGACAAGGCTTCGGCAGAAGAAAGCATAAATATTATATATAAAATGGCACTTGGAAGACTTATGTACCCTTTTATGCTTGAAGATGCACCAAAAGCTAAATATGAAAAGTATATTAAAATCCACCAGTCTGTAATTATGGAAATCCTGGCAGAAGAAAGGGATATTGAAGCTTTATATTTTATATGCCGGCACAAGTATGCAGATGCGGCAAGCATTGGCAATGCAGCAGCAAAAGCTTCCCAGGCAGGATGGGGAGAAGGTGCAGCAAGCCTTTTGAAGTGGAAATATGAATTTATAGAAAATGCAAGAAAAAGCAGATATGAATTTTAAACTATTATTCAATATATTGCTGTTTTTATCTGGCTATAGAAAGGCAGGGCTTATATGGCACATAAAATTACCCAGGCAGAGTGGGAAGAAGAAATGTCAGAAAAAATACTGGGCTTTACAAGGAATGAACTCTACATTGAGCTGAGGTTTATGGATATGGCATTATCGGGGCTTGTATGGAAAAGCAGCAGTTCCATTGATACCCTGGCAACAGACGGGGAATTTCTATATTATTCCGCTCACCAGCTATTCAGGGCATTTAAGACGAATTCACGTTTTTTAACCAGGCTGTATCTTCACAGCATACTCCATTGTATTTATGGGCATCTGTGGCCTTGTGGCGGCAGAAACTGGGTTTTATGGGAT
>CAJTXH010000006.1 GCA_910580005.1 uncultured Lachnospiraceae bacterium
GAAAAAAACGTGTCAAAAATCCTCGAATTTAATTGACTGTGAATAGTAACTATATATTACATAAATTTCTTTACATGCTGGTGCGTAAAAAGATGGTCAGAACAGTATTCATAATTCCCTTCGCACTTTGAACAGAACCTGAAATCCAGGTTTTCATTATCAAATTCTGTCCTGCCGCATACAGCGCAGCGGTGTCTTGGCATACCTGTATTCTGCTGTGTCTGCCGCCTGTAATTCCTGCGCCTGCGGATATCTTTTGGGGAAACCCGCCTGTAATTCCTTGTGGCAAAGAAAAATACCAGGAAATTGGCAAGTGCAACCACTATTGCCACAGCACTGCTTATATACAGTGCCGCATACTCCCTTGGGTAGCCAAAAAATAAAGCTTGTACCCCACGGGAAAGATTACTTGCCACCTGGTAAACCATATAAATCCCGTCAAGGACTGCAAGCCATTTTACTTTTACAGGTATTACAAAGTAAAGCAAAAACTGCATATCTCCGTTTATTACTGCAAATGCAAAAAACATTGACCAGTAAATATACTGGAAACCTGAATAATATACTTCCAGGCGCATTGGTGATAAGTATAATATAAGTGCTGCAACAATATTTAATATATAGCCAGAGAAGAAATACAGGTTAAACCTGAAAGTCCCCCATGCCTGCTCTAAAGACCTTCCAAAAAGAAAAAACAAATGTACCTGTATTACAAAAAACAGTATGCTGAAAACCATTCCAAGCCCTTTTGAAAACCCATATGGTTCAATAAGGAATGTAAAAAGACGCCATATCTGCCCATGAAAAACTGCCTGCATATCAAGGCATAAGTACGAATAATATATATTAGGGTTTAACATTCCGATTGCCGCCCCTGCACAATATAGTATAATTACATATCTTATTAAATCAGGCACAGCATATTTTCCAAACTTTCTTTCCAGTTTATTTATAAACTTGTCCATAAAAATCCCCCATTTCTGCCAAATCCTGCTTTCCGTTCCTGCATAAATTTTTTTAATTTGTATGCCATTTTCTGTTGCAAATGGCATACTGGCATAAAACCAGTATGCCATAATTATAGTAATAGCAATAACCTTTGTCAAACCTAATCTGTACAGTTTTCTAAAATAAAATATGCAACGCCTGGAAGCATATACATTTTATCAGGCTGGTTTTTCTCCCAGAACATCTCTGTATTACATTCCGAACGGTCAAGTATATCTTGTAATGTATCGCCAGCCTGTGCAACATATTTTACCCAGCTTCCTTCCTGGTTATCTCCGGACATATTGCCCATGCTGTACATGCCACCCCTGGCATTGTCTTGTGTCATATTCCCAGCAGCCATGCCAGTGTTATACTGTACCATGCTGCCATTATCCATGCTGGCACCCATCATTCTGCCTGGCATACCCATTTCCATGCCGCCGCTGCCATTATAACGGCGTCTGTCTTCATTGTCATCATCTTTGTCATCATCCTTGTCATCATCATCCTTGTCATCTTCTTTATCATCATCGTCCTTGTCATCATCGTAACCATCGTCATCATAATCATCCATGCCATTACCTGGCATAACGCCCATGCCGCCGCAGTTAACACAGTTGCCGCCTCCCTGCTGCCCCGGGCTTCTGACAGGAATACATATTGTATCCCCTGTTTGAAGATTATAGACATCAATATATGGGTTAGCACGTAATATTATAGCAAGGGGCACATTATACTGCCTGCTTAAACTATACAGGGTTTCACCCTGTTTAACCGTGTGTGTCATGCCATCACAATACTCATAATTCATAATCCTACCTCATTTCATAAAATGTATGTGCAGGCTGCGTAACACAGGAGTAAATGCAGTCTGTATTACAATATATTCATACAAAATGAATTAGTGCATATTGACAATTTCTCCTTTGCTGGCATGGAAACCCTGCGTCCGTCTGGATACCAAAACTTTTCATCTTGCATTCAGCAAAACTTTGTCATATAATAAGGCAATATGAGATTTTGTGGCTAAATCTGTTATAATTTGCGGACACTGGCAAACCAAAGAATTATTATTTTTTAAACGCCCTTAGAAAGAGGTATACAATGAAACCAGATTATAAAACTCTTGGAATCGATATTGGTTCTACTACTGTAAAAATAGCTGTTTTAGATAAAGACTTCAATATTTTATTTTCTGACTACCAGAGGCACTTTGCCAATATACAGGAAACTTTGGCGGCAGTTGTGCAAAAAGCATATGACAGCCTTGGGGACATACCACTATCCCCTGTTATTACAGGCTCAGGGGGGCTTGCCCTTTCAAGGCATCTTGGAATACCTTTTGTACAGGAAGTTGTTGCTGTTGCTACCTCATTAAAAGATTTTGCGCCACAGACTGACGTTGCAATAGAGCTTGGCGGCGAAGATGCTAAAATTATATATTTTACCGGGGGGATTGACCAGCGCATGAACGGCATATGCGCTGGCGGGACTGGTTCATTTATTGACCAGATGGCAACCCTTTTAAAAACTGATGCAGAGGGATTAAATGAATATGCCAAAAATTATGAAGCACTCTACCCCATCGCTGCACGCTGTGGGGTTTTTGCCAAATCTGATATACAGCCCCTTATTAATGAAGGTGCAACTAAAGAGGATTTGTCTGCATCAATATTCCAGGCAGTTGTAAACCAGACAATAAGCGGCCTTGCCTGTGGCAAGCCTATACGTGGCAATGTAGCATTCCTTGGGGGCCCGCTGCATTTCCTTACAGAGCTTAAACAGGCATTTATACGTACATTAAAACTTACAGACAGCCAGGTAATTGCCCCTTCACATTCACACCTTTTTGCAGCAGCAGGTGCAGCAATGAACTCTGATAAAAATGTACAGACAACACTTGGCAGTCTGTGCGCAAAGCTTTCAGATAAAATAGAAATAGAATTTGAGGTAACAAGGCTTGAACCCCTTTTTAATAATGAGGAAGAATATAAAAAGTTTTTAGACAAACATTCTGAAAATAATGTAAAAAAAGGTGATTTTAACCAGTACAGCGGCAAGCTTTTCCTTGGGATTGATGCTGGCTCTACTACTACAAAAGCAGCTGTAATTGATGAAGAGGGCAGGCTTCTTTATTCTTTTTACAGCAGTAATAACGGGAGCCCGCTTAAAACTGCATTAAAAGCAGTTAAAGAAATATATTCAGTTATGCCTAAAGGTTCTAAAATTGTACGCTCATGCTCTACCGGCTATGGCGAGGCACTGCTTAAATCAGCACTGCTGCTTGATGAGGGGGAGGTTGAAACTGTTGCACACTATACGGCAGCAGCTTTCTTTGAGCCTGATGTGGACTGCATCCTTGATATTGGCGGACAGGACATGAAATGCATAAAAATTAAAAACCATTCTGTAGACAAAGTCCAGCTTAATGAAGCCTGCTCCTCTGGCTGTGGCTCATTTATTGAAACATTTGCCAAATCACTTAACTATGATGTGGCGGAGTTTGCAAAGATTGCACTTTTTGCCCAAAACCCTATTGACCTTGGTTCAAGGTGTACTGTTTTTATGAATTCAAAAGTAAAACAGGCACAAAAGGAAGGTGCAAGTGTCGCAGATATTTCAGCAGGGCTTGCATACTCGGTTATTAAAAATGCACTTCTTAAAGTAATAAAGCTTACAGACCCTAAAGACCTTGGCAAGAAAGTTGTTGTACAGGGTGGCACTTTCTATAATGATGCTGTCCTGCGAAGCTTTGAACGCATATCGGGCTGTGAAGCTGTACGCCCTGATATTGCAGGCATTATGGGTGCATTTGGTGCTGCCCTGCTTGCAAGGGAACGCTATACAGGACAGGAAAGCACAATGCTTTCTATTAAACAGATTAATGAACTTAAATTTGAAACAAGCATGTCACGCTGTAAAGGCTGCACAAACCACTGCCTGCTTACTATTAACAGGTTTACAGGCGGAAGGCAGTTTATATCAGGAAACCGCTGTGAACGTGGGCTGGGCAAAGAAAAGAAAAACCTGAGTATACCAAACCTGTTTGACTATAAACTTAAAAGGGTATTCTCGCACTATACGCCTTTAACCGCTGATAATGCAGTACGTGGCACTGTTGGTATACCACGTGTGCTTAATATGTATGAAAATTACCCATTCTGGTTTACATTTTTTACGGAACTTGGCTACAGGGTTGTGCTTTCGCCTGAATCCAGCCGCAAAATTTATGAGCTTGGCATTGAATCCATACCAAGTGAATCAGAATGTTATCCTGCAAAACTTGTACATGGCCATATATCATGGCTTATAAAACAAGGCACTAAATATATTTTCTACCCATGCGTGCCTTATGAACGCTGCGAAGCAGAAGGGGCTGGCAACCACTATAACTGCCCTATTGTCACCTCATATGGTGAAAATATTAAAAATAATGTTGATGAACTTAAAAACCCAGAAATTATTTACCAGAACCCGTTTGTGTCATTTGAAAATGAAGAAATTGTAACAAAACGTTTAAGTGCATATTTTGCAGAGGAAAATGGCATACCTGCCGCAGATACAAGGCGTGCATGTTCTGCTGCATGGAAAGAAATGCAGGCTGTACGTGATGAAATGAGTGCCAAAGGCTTAGAAACACTTAAATATATGGAAGAACATAACTGCCATGGCATTGTGCTGGCTGGACGCCCTTACCATGCTGACCCTGAAATCAACCACGGCATTCCAGGGCTTATTACATCATATGGCGTAGCCGTCCTTACAGAAGACAGCATATCAGAGCTTGGCACTGTTGACAGGCCCACTATTGTAATGGACCAGTGGATGTACCACTCACGCCTTTATAAAGCCGCATCATTCACTGCCACAAGAAAAGACCTTGACTTAATACAGCTTAATTCCTTTGGCTGTGGGCTTGATGCTGTTACAACAGACCAGGTAAGCGATATACTTACAAAACAGAATAAGATTTATACTGTACTAAAAATAGATGAAGTAAACAACCTTGGGGCAGCACGTATCCGCATACGTTCACTGCTTGCCGCCATAGAAGACAGGAAACGTAAAAATATCCTGCCTGCTGTTAAAGATACTTCACACAACAGGGTAATATTTACAGAAGAAATGAGGAAAGAATACACTATCCTTACACCACAGATGTCACCAATACATTTTGACATACTTGAACCTGCACTCGCCTCATGCGGCTATAACATTGAAGTACTGCCATCAGACAGTTCATGTGTTGACTACGGGCTTAAATATGTAAATAATGATGCCTGCTATCCGTCATTAATTGTCGTAGGCCAGTTTATGCAGGCACTTATGTCTGGCAAATACGATTTAAATAAAACTGCATTGATAATCACCCAGACTGGCGGTGGATGCCGTGCCACTAATTATATTGGTTTTATAAGGCGTGCCCTTGAAAATGCAGGCATGGGGCAAATCCCTGTTATATCCATGAGTGCCGGAATTGAGAAAAACCCAGGGTTAAAAATAAACTTGCAGATGGTACACCATGCACTACAGGCACTTATATATGGTGATGTATTTATGCGTGTATTGTATAAAACCCGTCCTTATGAAAAAGTAAAAGGTTCTGCTAATGCACTGCACCAGAAATGGCTTGCTATTGCAAAGCAACAAGTGGCCACTGGCAATAAAAAAGAATTTAAAAATAATATAAGGCAGATTGTAAAAGAATTTGATGAGCTTGAACTGCTTGACATAAAAAAACCACGTGTCGGCATTGTCGGCGAAATCCTTGTTAAATTCCTTCCGCTTGCCAATAACCACCTTGTAGAGCTTCTTGAAGCAGAAGGTGCAGAAGCAGTATGCCCTGACCTTGTTGATTTCTTTATGTACAGCCTTTATAACGCAAACTTCAAGGCAGAGTACCTTGGCAAAAAGAAATCAGGGGCAATGTTAAACAACCTTATTATAAAATATATTGAATACTACCGTAAAACAGCAAGTGAGGCACTCAGGGCAAGCCGCCGTTTTGAGCCCCCTGTACATGTCTCAAAGCTTGCAGAATATGCAGAGCCTGTTGTTTCATGTGGCAACCAGACAGGTGAAGGCTGGTTTCTTACTGGTGAAATGGTTGAGCTTATACACTCCGGCGTGCCAAATATTGTATGTGCACAGCCTTTTGGATGCCTCCCTAACCACGTTGTGGGCAAAGGGGTAATAAAAGAACTGCGTAGCCGGTTTCCTGATTCAAATATAGTTGCTGTAGACTATGACCCAGGCGCAACAGAGGTCAACCAGCTTAACCGCATAAAACTTATGCTTTCTACTGCTGTTAAGAATTTAAAATGAAAGGCATATAAAATATTTGAAAGTGTATGAGAATTTTAGTATATAAATGGGATATTTTTCCTTATAATGATATTATTAATGAATTAAAAGAGCAGGGACATTTTACAGATGTCCTTGCTTTTCCTGTAAAAAACCATATACAGGATGCCGCTTTTGAAAATAAACTGGCACAATATCTGGAAAAAGGCAGTTATAATGCTGTTTTTTCAGTAAATTATTTTACTGTTATTTCAAATATATGCCATAAATATGGCATACCATATATTTCCTGGACATGTGATGCACCACTTGCAGGAATGCGCAATCCTTCAATATATAACCCTGAAAATACAATTTATGTGTTTGACTATAAAGAATATGAATATTTTAAAAACATAGGGGCAGGCACTGTAAAATACCTTCCGCTTGCCGGCGCACCAGGACGGATTGCCAGCCTGTTTGCAGAAAACGGGATAAACATAAATAGCAGGAAATATTCTTATGATATATCATTTGTCGGCAATTTATATGATAAAAACCGATATGATGAAATGGTAAATGCACTTCCGCCATACCTTTGCGGATATATGGATGCTGCAGTTGAAGCCCAGTTAAACGTTTCAGGCGGCAATATTATTAATATAATGCTTACAGATGATATAATGGAAAATGCTTCCAGATATATGGATTTAAAACAAGGAGACAAGAACCTGGCAGAATTAAAGCTTTATTTTGCCACAAGTGTACTTTCATATAAAGCTGCAGCAATTATGCGCAGGCAGGCTGTAGATGCGCTTTCAAATGTTGCAGGAATGCACCTTTTTACAACAAGCAGCACAGATGGTTTATTTAAAACTATTGTCCATCCGCCTGTAAAATACCATAGTGAAATGCCATTAGTCTTTGCTGCTTCCAAAATAAACCTTAATATGACCACCCCTAACATTGAAAATGGTATTCCTTTACGTGTTTTTGATGTTTTATCTGCTGGCGGCTTTTTAATGACTGATTACCGCCCCGGGCTCGAAAAACTTTTTGATATTGGCAAAGACCTTGTAGTTTATGACGGAATTAAAGATTTAACCAATAAAGCACAGTATTATTTAAAACATGATAAAGAAAGGGAGCTGGTCTCCGCCAGAGGCTTTGACAAGCTCCAGAAACTCCATACATATAAACACCGTATACAGGCTATGTTCAGTCTTTAAAATAATCCTGGTTAAATGTTGTTTTTTGTACATTGCTATCCACATCTGTGCCTGTTTCCTGCCCTGTACTGTTTATATTAGCATTACTTTTAATGACATCACTGTCAACAACTTTTGCTTCCTTATCTATAATAATGCTGCCATTATCATTATCTGCCATACTGTTTTCGTAAGTATGCTGCATTTCCTGCAAATCAATTATATTTCCTTTTTTATAAAGATGGTATGAAAGCAGCATAATACCTGCAATAAATATAAATGATACTGCAAGCCCTCCTTCCATTCCAAAACTTCCTCCATTTATTATTTCCATCCCATCTGTATAAGAAGTTGATAAAATGGAGTTAGAAACCTTCATGCCGCTTACCTGTACACCATATATATTTCCTTGTGCAAAATTCCATATACTATGGAAAGCCCCTGCTATCCATATATTCCCAAAATCAAGAAAGAGAAGTGAGGCAAGCACACCAAACAGGAACAAGTTTATATATGCAAGAAGGGAAAGCCCGCTGTTGCCTGAATGCAGAAATGCAAAAAACAGTGAACTGGCAGCAATAGCAAGTGTAACATGATACCTTCTTGACAATGACACCATAAGGTAGCCCCGGCATAGTACTTCCTCAGCCATTCCCTGTAAAAGATACCCCAGGAAATATCCAATTATATATAATGGCATAATATTCTGCGAAATTCCATCACATTTTACACTTCCTGTAATAACACATATAAAATATACTGCTGAAAATGCTGCTGCACCTGCTGCAAGACCGCCAATATACTGCTTAACCATTCCCTTTTTTATAAATCCAAGTGTAGACAGCTTCCTTCTTTCAAAAACCTTGCAATACAGCATTACTATAAGGGTAAGCATTATTTCTGCAAAAAGCATTACAATCATAATCCATTCAGGCATGTCAGACAGCACAGACATCATTTTCTGCCTGTCAATTCTTCCTGAAAGAATCATTGACATATAATTTTTATTACTAAAAAGATATGCCATCATTGCAGGAATCTGTATAAACCCCATTGCTATTGAAGCAATTAAAAACAAAAGGACGGCAATACATATCTCAACCAGTATATTGTGCCCTTTCTGGGATGCTGCCTCTTTCATAAACAGCGTTTTCTTAATATCTTTCATATAAATCCTCCAATTATATTTAGTATTTCCAGGATACTGCTGGCACATGTCTTTAATCTTGCATCTGTATTTTAACTTGCTGCAAAGACATATACCATATGGAAATTATCACCCAAATATAATAGCACATATTATGGAAAATTTCACCTAAATATTTATTATTCTTCTTCACCGCGCCTGCCTGCCACATACTTATATCTTGCCCTTATCCGCTCAACTTGCCCATAACTATACTCTTCCCCCAGTTTGTCTGCAAAATCTTTATGTGATTTCCCCTGCCATCCTTCTTCAAGCAGCCTGGCAACTATCTTATCAACATCGCTTTTCTGCATAAGCAGCCTCCACAATATTATTCTAAATAAACTTATTATTCTAAATAAACTTATTATTTTAATCTCTAATAATTATTATTCCTGGGTTTTACATATTTTTGTTAATATTTTTCATAAATTTACAAAAAATAATACCATACTTGTATTATAAAAGCAATATATCCTTATTACTTTATTCATATTTTAAAATATAATTGTTATCTTATAAATCAGAATATTTAACTAGAACTTTTACTTATAATAAAGATATTTTCTTTTGGAGGAATTAATGGACTTAAAATTGCTTGGCCTGAATATAAAAAACAGCAGAAAAAATATTAAACTGACACAAGCACAGCTTGCAGAAATGACAAACCTGTCTACTGTACATATATCACATATTGAAGGGGGCAGCGTTAAAATGTCAGTTGATACATTAATTAATATATGCAATGCGCTTAATATTACTCCTAATGATGTTTTATGGGGACAGTATGACACAAACTCCTATAACACAGATAATTTTAATAAAGACATGCTTTCTGAAAATGGTGGATATAATATTAATATGCAGTTAAGCGTAAAAGCAAAGGCAATGTCCCAAAATGACAAAAGGCTGCTGCTTGAAATAGCAGAGCTGCTTGCAAACCGCAATAATTAAAATAATAAAAATTAAATGACCATGCATGGACATATAATATATTTATATGCTCCAGCATGGCCATATCTTGATAGCTGGCTGTTAATAATAACATTGTCTTTACCACATTCTTAATTATACCAATGCATCATTCCGCAATATTTCATTCAAATCACACCGCAAAAGACGCTTTCCGCCAATATAATATGCAAGTACAACAAAGAATATAATAGCTGCTGCAAATACTAATACCGGCATAACAGGAGCTTCTGACCAAAATACCATAGGTTCTAAATAGCTTGCAGTTACTGCAAACTGCACAAACAATACCGTAAGCGGCAGCGTTATCAAAACCGGCTTTCCCGCAATGACAAATGCTTCAATGAAAAATATTTTCCACATCTCCTGTGGTGTTAAACCAATTGACATATACTGGGCAAATTCCCGTTTCCTCTGCCGCAGAAAACCTAACGTATTTGAAAATACATTTGCAATTCCAATAATTGCAAGCAACATACAAAATGCACCTAAAATCATCATCATGCCATTCATAATGTTATCATTAGAGATTTTCTCCCGGACCCGGTTTTCACTTTCAATTTTGTAATTCTTCCCTATTCGCTGTACGATTTCTTTCTCCAAATTGTCCAGTTCTGTAAGGCTGTCATTTCCATTGGAAAAAATACGAATATAGGTGTCAGGCCCAGAGCCGCCTATCAGTCCTGATACTTCTTTCCACATAGCCATTGGAATAAAATGTACAAGACCAAAGTTCTTGTATTCTTCTCTCAAAACTGGAGCAGTCTGCGTATAAGACAGAACCGGGATTTCTACAAATTGGTTATCAGTGCTGGCATTATAGATGGAAGAGGTCTTTCTATCCTCCTTCACAAATGGAACATACTGTTTGTAACGGAAATTGCTGTTTACACTATCCCAAATATGATTGAATACAACTGCCCCGTCAAGGCTTGGGGTAATACCAATCTGGGAACAATACTCTAAAAAACTTATATCATCCAATACGACAACTGGGATTTCCACATGAAACTGGCCTCCTTCATTTTGTTTCCCAGCAACAGAACCCAGTCCGCCAAGCATAGCCAGTTCACTGCTTTGCCAATCTTCTGGAAGAATCCCCACTGCATCTATTTTCTGGTATACTGTAACATCCCCTGTCCCAGAAACAGCCTTTACTTCATCTATCAAGTCAAAATCTGATATCGCAGTATCTTTTATGGTTATCATAATATCCCACGCATTCTGATACCTTTCAAAATAAGTATATCTAGTACTAATGCCCGAAAGTGTAGTAAAGCAAAGCATAATAGAAAACCCGAGAAAAGACAGCAGTAAAGATACAGTGGATATTCTCAAAGATTTTTTCTGTACTTTTAATGCATTCCCTGCAAGTTCCCCTTTCATGCCAAACAACATTGCTAAAATCCGGGAATGCTTTCTTTTCTTTAACTGTAAACCGCCAGTAATGCGAATGGCTTCAAGCGGTGTTATCCTGCTTAATTTTCTTGCAGGTATCCATGCAGAAAAAAATACTGTCAGAACAGAAGAAAAAATAGTACCTGCAAATAAAAATGGATGATATTGAAAAACAGCCGCATGACGTCCAGATACATCTTTAGCAAAAGTATCAACCAGTTCTATAAAGCCGTAACTAACTGCAATCCCTGTTAAGCTGCCCAATATAATTGGCAATATACTAAGTGCCAATGCTTCCTGCAGCAAACATATCCTAATCTGTTTTGGTGTAGCCCCTATGCTCGAAAAAATACCAAACTGGTGGATTCTTGCATTCATGGACAATTCAAAGGAATTGCGGATAATTAAAATCAATGATACTACTACAATTATCAATATTCCTAAATAAAATGCCAATAATAACGGTGGGTCAGCATCCTGTGGGTCATGTATGAAATATCTGGACAGTAGCAGCGAATGATATTCAATATTACTGCTGTTAAGTCCAAGCTGTTCTGAAATTAAGGGCATATCCCGGTAAATTGTTCTGGCATTTTGGAAGCAAATATCAATCACGGTATTTTCCTTTTCTGATAATTCTGTATTGATAACAGCTTCTCTTACATTTGCAAAGTTTTGTATTATAGATAAATCATCTTCATCTATCCTGCCAATAATCCGTCCCTGCCAGTCACCTTCGTTTAAAACAATACTTTCAATTTCATATGTCCAAAAATTGTAAGCAATACAGCACAGTAATGATAGAAACATAGTAGCAACAAAAGCCGCCGCCATCACTGATATACTGGAAGCACGGTTATTTTTAATATAACTCTTGGAATAATTTTTCCACATTTCATTCACCCCCGCTTCTTTCCACTGATAATTCTGCCATCCCTGACTGCCACAATGCGGTCTGCCTCTAAGGCAATCTTCTCATCATGTGTAATAAGCAGAATTGTCTGTTTAAAGTTACGGTTAGAAAGCTTTAAAAGGTCAATAATTTCTTTGGAATTTTTCTGGTCAAGATTTCCTGTCGGCTCATCGGCAAGCAGGATGGCAGGACGGTAAATCAATGACCTTGCAACCGCCACTCTTTGCTGCTGCCCACCAGATAACTGACTGGGCAATGCCTCCATCTTATCTTTTATGCCTAATGTATTGATAATTGTTTCAAAATACTCCCTATCTGGTTTTCTTTTATCAAGCAGCATAGGCATAAGAATATTTTTTTCTACTGTCAAAGTTGGAATAAGGTTATAAAACTGATAAACCAGACCGACTTTTCTTCTCCTGAAGATTGCAGCATCTGTGGCATTTAATCCCCCAATATCAACGCCGTCTATCATTACTGTTCCATTTGTTGGTTTATCAACACTTCCCAAAATATGTAACAAAGTTGATTTTCCAGAACCTGATGCACCAATGATAGCCACAAACTCCCCTTTTTCAATGGAAAGGTCAATTCCGTTGAGAGCAGCAACTTTATTACTGCCTTTTCCAAACACTTTTTTAATATCACTACATTTCAGTATCTCCATAATAACCTCCTATGATGTTTTTGGCTTGCCTGCCTTGCTCATTACATCATAACAAAATAAAGTGACATCTTAGTGACTGTAAAAACGAATTTCAAAACAAGCGCCGCCCTCATGCAGATTGAATGCACGGATGATGCCATTCTGCATTTCAATAATTGCTTTTGATAAAGAAAGGCCTATCCCAATTCCACTTGTACTGCTATTTTTTCCACGATAAAAACGTTCAAACAAATGTGGAAGCTCCTCCTTTTCAAATCCATGACCTTCATCCCATATCCGTATCTGCACATATAAAGAATTTCTTTCATAAGAACAATGAACGGTTGTCCCTGTCTTTGTATGTTCCATACAGTTTTTCATCAAATTCATGATTGCTTCCATAGTCCAATCCAAATCTGCAATAATGTTAATTCCACCCACTTCTGGAACATCAACAGATACTCCATTCTGTATAAAAAGCTCCTGTAAGTTGTCTGAAGCTAATGTAAGCAACGTGAAAACATCTACATCAGCCTGCTTCATGACAAGTGTTCCTGCTTCAATACGGGATAAAAGCAGCAATGCTTCTTCAAGATGTGTAAGCCTGTTTAATTGCCGGCTAATCTGTTCAGAATAACCAGAAGCTGGATATTCCTTCATCATCTGGACAGAAAGGGATATGGCGGTAATTGGCGTTTTGAGCTGATGTGCTATATTGGAAAGGTTATCCGCATAATTGCTTTTTTCTTCCAATGCAGCATCCCTTGTCTGATAAAGAGTTGTTATTGTCTTGTATATTTCGTCTTGCAGCCTGGAAAACTCATCTTCTTCCGTAGCCATAAGCAATCCCTGGCCTCCTGTATTCACTTTTTCCAAATAGTTCGTCAGGCCATCTATCCGGGATACTGATTTTTTATGCCAATACACAAATGTTAAAAAAAATAATGCCCCACCTAATAGAAAAACCACACTGGCAAGCACAAGTACCTGTCCATTTATGCTCCAAAAATCTGATGGTTTATATCCAAAGGAGAGCAGGACACTTTCGTCTGTGTTTGCTATGTGGTATAACTTTTTTGATTTCAATATTTCTAAAACAGTCTGTTTACTGCCTGGGTATTCTTTTATGATTTCTCCACAAAAACCATCCAATAACTTAAATTGCATATTGCAATAATAATATGCCAGTAAGACAGTTGTCAAAGAGGATATTAACAGACTAACTGACAATACAAACAGAATTATTAATCTGTTACTTTTTCCATTCATACTTCATCCTCCATGCGGTAGCCAAAACTCCTGATTGTTTTCAAACAAGATGGGTGATGAAGCTTCTCACGCAGCCGCTTCATAGCCACAGTTAATGTATTGTCATTTACATAATTTCCGTTATTATCCCATATCCGTTCCAGCAGATGTTCCCTTGTGAGAGTTTTTCCCTTATTTTCCATCAAAAGCAGTAATAGCTGATATTCCGCCTGGCTTACGCTTATTTCCTTCCCTTTATACATAACTGCCATTCTGCCTTTATCAATGGAAATAGAACCACAGGAAAGATATTGTTCTGACACTTTTCCTGTCCTGCGAAGCAATGCCCTGATCCGGGAATACAATACCTCCAGTTCAAAAGGCTTCACAACATAATCATCTGCCCCACTATTAAAACCAGAGATAACATCACAAGTATCATTCCGGACGGTCAGAAAAATAACCGGTATCTCTTTGCACTTAGAGCGTATCCACTTACAGAAAACATCCCCACTCCCATCTGGCATATTCCAATCAGCTAAAATAATATCTGGTATATGGTTCTCAAATGCATATTTTGCTTCTGAAATCACCGGGAAAACAGAAACATCATAACCTTTTTGTCCTAAATATTCCTTTACAATATCTGCTATATTATCATCATCTTCAATATAATAAAGTTCTGTCACTTTTCTGTCCCCATATGCCTATTGGCTGTTTTTCTTAAATTATAACATACTCTCTGTACCAGCACCCCCTGCCCTTTTCACAAGGACTGCGGCAAGCATCCCTACTATTATGCCTGCCGCCACTCCTGCCACCAGCAGGAATGGCAGATAATAAGCAACCATTCTGTTTTGCAGTACAGCCATAGCAACGAGTATCTGCCCTGTATTATGTGACACACCGCCTGCCACGCTTACGCCGTAAACTGAAAATTTCCTGGTCTTTTTTAATATAAGCATTACAATAAAACTTAATATGCCGCCTGCCAGGCTGTAAAACATGCCTGACATTCCACTAAATGCAAGCCCTGAAAGCACTATGCGCACAATTGCTATGCCAAATGCTGTTACAGGGCGGAAGTAAAAAATTGAAAATACTACTACAATATTTGACAGCCCTGCCTTTATGCCAGGTATGCCTAAATTTAATGGAAGCACTGATTCTATATAACTTAGCACAAATGCAACAGCTACAAGCATTCCAATTCTTGCTATATTTTTAGTATCTGGCATTATTTTACATCCTTAATGCTGAAGCTTATCCTTCCCATCTTATCTTTGCCAAGGCATACAGCCTTAACCCTGTCACCAAGAGTAAGTATATCTTCAACATGGTTTATCCTCTCTTTGGCAATTTTGGAAATATGCACCATTCCCTCTTTGCCAGGTGCAAATTCAAGGAATGCCCCAAATTCTTTAATATTTATTACTTCACCCTCAAGGACTTGTCCCTCATAGAAATCTGTAACAATAATTTCTATAAGCCTTTTTGCTTCTGCCATTAAAGCTTCGTCTTCACCACATATTGAAACTATTCCTTCATCTGAAATATCAATCTTCACATTTGTACGTTCAATAAGTGCATTAATTGTCTTACCCCTCTGCCCTACTACATCGCCTATCTTCATAGGGTCAATCTGCATCTGTATAATTTTAGGTGCATATTTACCTACATTTTTACGTGGCTCACTGATTGCAGGAAGCATAATATTGTCAAGAATATACATCCTTGCTTCACGTGTACGTCTTATAGCTTCTTCTACAATAGGTTTTGTAAGCCCATGTATCTTAATATCCATCTGTATTGCTGTTATGCCATCCTTTGTGCCTGCAACCTTGAAATCCATGTCGCCAAAGAAATCTTCCAGGCCCTGTATATCTGTAAGCACAATATAATCATCATCAGTTTCACCTGTAACAAGCCCGCATGAAATACCAGCAACAGGTTTTTTAATAGGGACGCCTGCTGCCATAAGCGTCATTGTAGATGCACATATGCTTGCCTGTGATGTAGAACCGTTCGACTCAAATGTTTCTGAAACTGTACGTATTGTATATGGAAATTCCTCTTCACTTGGAAGAACTGGCACAAGTGCTTTTTCAGCTAATGAACCATGTCCAATCTCACGTCTTCCAGGCCCACGGCTTGGCTTTGTCTCACCAACAGAATATGAAGGGAAATTGTAATGGTGCATATATCTTTTTTCTGTTGTAAATGCATCAAGCCCATCTACTTTCTGCTTTTCTGAAAGCGGTGCAAGTGTTGTAATGGTACAAATCTGTGTCTGTCCACGTGTAAACATTGCTGAACCATGTACCCTTGGAATAAGGTCAACTTCTGCTGCAAGCGGCCTGATTTCTGTAATCTGGCGTCCATCTGGCCTTTTATGGTCTTTTAGAATCATTTTGCGGACTGTCTTCTTCTGGTACTGGTAAATTGCTTCACTAAGGATTGCAAGCCATTCTTCATTATCTGCAAAAGCTTCTTCAAGTTTTTCTGTTACCTGGCGGATATTTTCCTCACGTATCTGTTTATCATCTGAAAATACTGCTTTTTCCATTTCCTCTGGAGGCACAATCCCTTTAATTGCAGCAAACATCTCTTCTGGGATTGCACAGCTTGTATATTCATGCTTTGGCTTGCCTGCCTCTTCTACAATCTTATTAATAAATTCAATAATTGTCTGGTTAATCCCATGACACATGTAAATTGCTTCAAGCATCTGGTCTTCTGGGATTTCATCAGCCCCTGCTTCAATCATAATAACCTTCTCGCTTGTTGATGCAACAGTAAGCCTTAAACTTCCATTGTCCCATACCTCCTGTCCAGGGTTTACTATAAACTCCCCATCCACCATTCCAAGCTGTGTAGTCGCACAAGGGCCGCAAAATGGTATATCTGAAATGCTTGTTGCAAGTGCTGAGCCAATCATTGCAACAAGTTCAGGACGGCATTCAGGGTCTACAGAAAGCACAAGGTTATTTAATGTACAGTCATTGCGGTAATCCTTTGGGAAAAGGGGACGCATAGGCCTGTCTATAACCCTTGCTGTAAGGACTGAATTTTCAGATGCTTTGCCTTCACGTTTATTAAAACCGCCTGGTATTTTACCAACGGCATACATTTTTTCTTCAAATTCAACTGAAAGCGGAAAGAAATCTATCCCGTCCCTTGGCTTATCTGATGCTGTTGCAGTACAAAGTACCGTTGTTTCACCATAATGCATAAGCGCTGCACCATTTGCCTGCTTTGCAACCCTTCCGATATCAACCGTAAGCGTCCTTCCTGCAAGTTCCATAGAATATGATTTATAAGACATTATTTCTCCTTCCTGAGCATAAACTCTGCTGGCATTGCCAGAATATTTTTATACTGCAGGCTTTCCGAAACAACTGAAAAAACCGCCTTAAATGCGCATAAATATAGCATTTAAGACGGGCTTTTCAGAAGTCCCGGGAATGGCCTGCACACTATCTGCTATAGTATAACATTAATAATCCATCTATGCAAGGTAAATGCGAGCCTTATCCACGTCCGTTTCATAAATTGTTACTATTCACAGCTACGCTGTTCATAGTAACTATCAGTGCTTTCAGCACTGATTATGTACACATTTTGCACAAAAAACATGCAAAATGGCACTGTAAAACTCGTATTTTTGACGAAAAAAACGTGTCAAAAATCCTCTAATTTAATTGACTGTGAATAGTAACAAACTGTAAACAGAGCTCTTATACATGAAAAAAAACTCCGTACCCATAACAATATAGATGCGAAGTCTTTATTAACACATAATCATTCTTTTTGTATTGAAAAAATAATTATTTATCCCTCCATGTAATACGCCCTTTTGTAAGGTCATATGGTGACATTTCCATAGTTACCTTGTCACCAGGAAGTATTCTGATAAAATTCTTTCTAAGCTTGCCACTTATATGGGCAAGTACCTGGTGTCCATTTTCAAGTTCTACCTTGAACATTGCATTGGGAAGCTTTTCAACAACTACTCCCTCAATTTCAATAACATCTTCTTTAGACATAAATAATTAACCTCCATCTGTCTTTACACGGCGTTCTGCTACATGCCCTATTTAAAATACAAAAGCATTTAACATATACCATTAATATATATCGTACAATTATGCCAGAATTTTTAGGCAAATGATATTGGCAATCCGCTTCGTTGCCTGCCTGCTGGCAAAACAACTTCATTGCCGCTTAAGAAGCATGTTTTTGAAGGGTTTACCTAATGAGATTAAAAACCGGCACAAGTACATCTATGCTAAGTCCTTATTATAAGAAAAAAGCTCTGGCTCACCTTCTGTAATAAGAACAGTATTTTCATAATGTGCTGAATTTTGTGAATCCCTTGTAACACATGTCCAGTCATCATCAAGCTTCCAAATCTCTTTCTTTCCTCTGTTTATCATAGGCTCAACCGCAAGTGTCATTCCAGCCCTTAATCTCATTCCCCTGCCTATTGGCTTAAAATTAGGGACTTGTGGTTCTTCATGCAGTTTCTTGCCAATTCCATGTCCCACCATTTCACGTACAACCGAAAATCCAAAGCTTTCAGCATAATCCTGGATTGCTTTTGATATATCAAACAAATGGTTGCCAGCCTTTGCCATTTTAACTCCTTCAAAAAAACTTTGCTTTGTCACAGCTATTAACTTCTTATCCTCTTCTGAAATCTCACCAACAGCATGTGTCCTGGCAGCATCAGAATGATATCCTTTGTATATTACCCCTGCATCCAGGCTTACTATATCCCCTTCCTTTAAAACCCTCTTTTTGTCAGGTATTCCATGAACTACTTCTTCATTCACTGATACACATATAGAAGCAGGATAACCATTATAATTTAAAAACGAAGGTATACAGCCATAACTGCGGATTACCTCCTCTCCTTTCCGGTTAATTGCCATTGTAGTTACACCGGGTCTGATAATCTTTGCCATTTCATCATGTACGATAGAAAGAATTCTTCCTGCTTCACGCATCAGTTCTATCTCATGTTCTGATTTGATTGTTACTGACATAATATGCCTTCTTTCTGTAAATATATTCACAGGCACAGATACCCACATCAGGCTTATGCCTGCATGAAACACCAGCACTGCCGGAAATGCCATTACGCCAGGCTTGTTGCCGCCTGGCGTATGGAAACGCCATATTTCTGTTAATATAGCATAATTATTTGGATCCAAGTACCATATAAATATCTTTCATACATGCCTCAAGCCCCTTAGAGCCATCAATTACATTTAAAAGACCAATCTTGTCATAATATTCAATAAGAGGGGCTGTCTGCTCATGGTATACTTCAAGTCTCTTCTTTACTGTTTCAGGTGCGTCATCATCCCTAAGTACAATTTCACTACCGCACTCGTCACAAATGCCTTCTTTTTTAGGAGGAATATTTACAACATGGTATGTTGCGCCACATCCCTTGCATACCCTTCTTCCCGCCATTCTTTCTATTATAGCTTCATCATCCATATTAATTTCCAATGCAAAATCAATACTGTCATCCTGTTTTTTAAGTGCTTCTGTTAAAGCCTCTGCCTGTGGGATTGTCCTTGGGAAACCATCAAGTATATAACCTTTTTTGCAGTCATCCTGTTTAAGGCGGTCTACAACAAGGTCACACACAAGTTCATCAGGAACAAGATTACCTGCATCCATATATCCCTTTGCCTTTTTACCTAATTCTGTGCCAGCTTTGATATTTTCACGGAAAATATCACCTGTAGAAATAGCTGGAATACCATACTTCTGTGTAATCTGCTTTGCATATGTCCCTTTACCGGCTCCCGGCGCACCTAACATAATAATTTTCATAATTATTTTCTCCTTCCTGATACATGCGTTTAATTTTATGCAGCGAAACATTTTTACCGTATATGTTCCCACACAAATATGGCTAAAATGGTAAAAATAGGACGCCCAGAAATTATAATAACCTAAAAGCGTTTATATTTCAACTATATTATTCAATCTTTTCCTTAATAATAACAGAGATTATGAAAAAAAGCTTATAAAAGCAGTATGTTTGATTGCCTGTTAAATAATAATAAGCTTTTAGATATGCTTAAAAATTTATAAAACGGACGTGGCTGTAAAATGGTTATTTTTGACATAGATGTTCCTTTATGGTATCATATTATTTATATATGTAATGGGTGGCTTGTAAAGGAACACTATAACAGTAAATTTACAATTTTGCAGAAATGAGGAGAAGATATGATTGTTCAGCCAAAGGTAAAAGGTTTTATGTGTACAACAGCACATCCAGAGGGGTGCAGGGCAGCAGTAAAAAACCAGATTGAATATATAAAATCAAAACCGAAGCCAGAAACAGGAGGATATAAAAAAGTCCTCATTATAGGTTCATCAATGGGATATGGGCTTGCAAGCAGGATTACAGCAGCATATGCCTATGGTGCAGATACTATTGGGATAATTTTTGACAAGCAAGGCAAAGAAAAACGTACAGCATCAGCAGGATGGTATAATACAGCAGCATTTGAAGAATTTGCTATTAAAGACGGGCTTTATGCAAAATCATTAAATGGTGATGCCTATTCCCAGGAAATAAAGGATAAAACTATTGAATTAATTAAAAAAGACTGGGGCAAGGCAGATATGGTAATATACAGTATTGCAGCTCCAAGAAGAAAAGCACCTGATGGTGTAACATACCGTTCAGTCCTTAAAACAACTGATAAAGAATATACTAATAAAACGATAGATTTAATGACAGGTAAGATTTCTTCTGTTACAATACCACCCGCAACAGAGGAAGAAATTAATAATACAATTAAAGTTATGGGCGGTGAAGACTGGGAGCTCTGGATTAAGGCTTTAAAGGATGCAGACGTACTTGAAGATAATGCCCTTACAATTGCATATTCTTATATAGGTCCAAAACTTACACATCCAATTTATTATAATGGAACTATAGGCAGGGCAAAGGCAGATTTATATAAGACAGCAGATGCTATAGATGCAGCATATCCTGGAGTTTCAGCTTATGTTTCTGTCAACAAAGCACTTGTTACACAGTCAAGTTCTGCAATTCCAATAGTGCCATTATATATGTCACTGTTGTATAAGGTAATGAAGGAAAAAGGGTTACATGAAGGCTGCATTGAACAGATGTACAGGCTTATGTGCTGTTGTATATGTGCAGAAGGCGGGATACCAGTAGATGAACAACGTCTTATACGCCTGGATAATTATGAAATGAGTGATGAAGTACAGAACGAAATTTCCAGGTTATGGGAGAGCATTTCAGAAGATAATATAAAAGAAATTGCAGATATTGAAGGATACTGGAAAGAATTTTATGAGATATTTGGATTTGGAATTGAAGGTATAGATTATGATGCAGATGTAGATATACAGGCAGGCATACCAAGCATTGAATAATAAAGTGATTTGTAACAAAGCAGCTTAAATAAAGCTTTTGCTATAGCAGGATTTATTTCTTTTTGTTATGGCAGAAGCTTTTTATTTTTTAATTGACATTTAGAGTGCATAGTGTTATCATAATTTTAGAGTATGAATTCATCCTATGCAAAATCAAATATATATTATTTTTTACAGGAATAACGTTAAAATACTATTTTATACTGGAGGTGGTTTATGATACAACAGGTTTCGGATTTTGAATTAGAACTTATGAAAACGATATGGGAGAACGGAGGTACAGCACTTTATGCTGAGATTACCAGTAAATTAGATAAAAAAGGGATTTCTGCTACTAAAAATACTATTATTTCTCTTTTATCACGTCTTATAGGCAAAGGATATCTGAAAACTAATAAAATAGGCAGGCGTAATAAATATACTGCCCTTGTATCTGCTGAAGAGTATAAAGTGGTGCAGACTACTGCATTTATAAATAAAATTTATGAAGGAAATGTGCAGGGTCTTGTTTCTACGCTTATACAAAAAAATATGATTTCAACGGAAGAATATGAAAAACTTAAAAGATACTGGAATGAAAGGAAACTGAAAGATTTATGAGAAAAAAATTTAAATCTATATTGTTATTGGCTATTATGTGCATTCTTATGTTTACAGAAAGTATGCAGATGCAGGTATTGGCAGCAAAAAAGAATGTAAGTTATACAACAGATGTTACCACAAAAGCTTGCAAAAAAACAAAGAAAAATAAAGAGTACACGAATATTATGCGCTGTGGACTTGGTGATGTTCCATCTGATGTCCAGTCCATTATTAAAGAACAATGTACTGGTAACAGCTGGTATGTTATAAAAACTGACAATAAAAAGTATGTTTATTATAACGGTTTGCCAAGGGATTATGCATTTAATGTCTCTGGAAAAAAACTGAAAGTACGTGATATTGGCAGACATACAGGCATCTATGTACTGCTTTCACTTGGAAATAACTTCAATTTTAAATTGTACTACAATGCAAAGCCTGTTGTTTTTACTACAATTGATGCAAACTAAGATTTAAAATTGAAGATACTAATCCAGGTCTTGACATATTTATACACAAATAGTAATATACTATTAGCAAAGTAAGGCGTAAGGCTGCATAAAGGGGTATACCACCTTGGGTATAATTTCTTTGTGTGGCTTTTTCAAATTGGAAGGAGATTTTGGATGGTACAGATTAATGGGGAAAGTATTGATGCTACTGGAAAAACACTTGCTGCATATCTTAAAGAAAATAACTATATAATCGAAGGGATTGCAGTTGAATGTAATGAGAAAATTATTCCAAGGCAGAAATATAGTGAATTTATACTTTCAGATGGAGATATTGTTGAAATAGTAAGTTTTGTCGGTGGCGGACAGTAGCCTCCTGGCATAAGCAGACTTCCACTGCTTTATATAAATTATAGAAATGGAGATTATCAAAGAATGGATAATAAAGATACATTTATTTTAGGTGGAAAAGAATTTAAATCACGTTTTATACTTGGTTCTGGCAAGTATTCAATGGAACTTATTAAAGCGGCTGTAGAAAACGCAGGGGCAGAAATTATTACACTGGCAGTACGCCGTACAAATACTAAAAAAAATGAAAATATACTTGATTACATACCAGATAATGTTACATTGCTTCCAAATACTTCTGGCGCAAGGGATGCAAAAGAAGCTGTAAGGATTGCAAGAATGTCAAGGGAGCTTGGTTGTGGGGATTTTGTAAAGATTGAGATTATGAGGGACAGCAAGTATCTTCTTCCAGATAATGCAGAAACAATCAAGGCAACAGAAATACTTGCTGGTGAAGGATTTGTTGTACTTCCTTATATGTATCCGGATATTTATGCTGCAAGAAGCCTTGTGGATGCTGGGGCAGCAGCAGTTATGCCTCTTGCTTCGCCTATTGGTTCTAATAAAGGGCTGGCAACGAAAGATTTTATACAAATACTTATTGATGAAATAGATATCCCTGTAATTATTGATGCAGGAATTGGTAAACCTTCACAAGCCTGTGAGGCAATGGAAATGGGGGCAGCTGCTATTATGGCAAATACTGCTATTGCTACAGCTGGTGATATACCAGTTATGGCAGGGGCATTTAAGTCTGCTATAGAAGCAGGGAGAAATGCTTATCTTGCAGGGCTTGGACGTGTGCTCGAACGTGGTGCATCTGCCTCTGACCCACTTACAGGATTTTTAAGGGATTAAATAGCATGGACTTATATTAACTCTGGAAAGGAAGGCTCTTAATATGGCACAAAACCAGTTTTTTGTAGACTCAGACAAACTAAGCAGTTCTGCCCTTGAACATAAACATCTTATTGAAAATAACCCGTCCGCAAGGACAAACCATATGGAGTATCTGGAAGGCATGGAAAAAATTTCTTCGGATATTATGGACAAGGTTCTTGGGGAAGCTGGCAGATTTGATTATAATAAATATAATGCTGAGGATGTAAAAAGGGCAATTAATAATGAAACATGCAGCATAGAAGATTTTAAAGCCCTGCTTTCACCTGCAGCAAAGCCATTTCTTGAAGAGATGGCACAAAGGGCAAAGGCCGAAACCAGTAAGCACTTTGGAAATACTGTTTATATTTTTACACCTCTTTATATTGCAAACTTTTGTGAAAATTACTGTATTTATTGTGGATTTAACTGTTATAATGATATTAACAGGAAGAAGCTGGATATGCAGGAAATAGAACATGAAATGAAAATTATTGCAGATTCAGGGATTGAAGAAATACTTATGCTTACTGGTGAAAGCAGAAGCCAGAGCAATATAGAATATATAGGGGAGGCATGTAAACTTTCAAGAAAATATTTCAGGAATACAGGTCTCGAGATTTATCCTGTAAATAGTGATGAGTACAAGTATCTGCATGAATGTGGGGCTGATTATGTAACAGTATTCCAGGAAACATATGATGCTGATAAATATGAAACGCTTCATCTTACAGGCCATAAAAGAGTATTTCCTTACAGGTTTGATGCACAGGAGCGTGCTATAATTGGAGGGATGAGAGGGGTCGGAATATCAGCCCTGCTTGGGCTTGCAGATTTCAGGAAAGATGCACTTGCAACAGCACTCCATGCATATTATTTACAGAGAAAGTACCCACATGTGGAATATTCGCTTTCATGCCCAAGGCTGCGTCCAATAATAAATAATGATAAGATTAACCCGCTTGATATAAGAGAAAAAGAGTTATGCCAGGTGCTTTGTGCATACAGGATTTTTCTTCCTTATGTTGGAATAACCATTTCTTCAAGGGAACAGAAGCATTTCAGGGATGGTATAGTAAAAATTGCAGCAACAAAGATTTCTGCAGGTGTTTCTACAGGTATAGGAGACCATGAAAGCAAATATAACGGGTTAGAAGATGAAAATACAGGGGACGAACAGTTTGAGATATCTGATTCAAGAAGCTTTGATGAAATGTATAATGACATGGCATCAGAAGGGCTGCAGCCTGTACTTAATGATTATGTATATGTTTAATTATAAATTAGTATGTGTTACAAACAGGCATCTTGTTGATGGGGATTTTTATATGCAAATCCAGCATATATTAAAAAGCCAGTTTAAACCAGATATGCTTGTTCTAAGGGAAAAAGACTTAAAAGAAGATGAATACAAGGCACTTGCAGAAAATATAATAAAAATTTGCCAGGGAAGTGGTACGGAATGTATATTACATTATTTTAAGGATGTTGCATTAAGCCTTGGCGTGGCTGGGATTCATCTTCCATATTCTAAATTTATGGACATGGCTGGTAATGAAAAAAGCCAGTTTAAAATTAAAGGTGTATCAGTACATTCTGTCCAGGAAGCATTAAATGCCCAGGAAGCAGGGGCATCTTATGTTACGGCAGGACATATATATAGGACTAAATGTAAAGAAGGGCTTGAACCACGTGGCACAGGTTTTCTTAAAGAAATATGTACAACTGTCAATATCCCGGTATATGCAATAGGTGGAATAAACATAAATAATGCCAGGGAATGTATAGAAGCGGGGGCATCAGGTGTATGCATTATGTCTGGCTATATGAACAAATAAGCTGTAACTTTATAAGTTACAGCTTATTTTAATCCGGTCAATTTATGAATTTACTTTCTACATTCCCCATTAATTCCCCTATTAATTTTTCATTTTACTTAATCTTCCCTTTGCATACTCCTTTCTTGCTTAAAACAAACAAAACACCCTATTAATTGTCTAGACTAAGGTTTGTTCCCGATTACAAATACATTATACAATTATTTTCGGCGAAATGCTACCCTTTTTCACCATTTTAGGACGAATAACAGTTATAAGGGAATGAACGACAAAAAAATTGTTTTACAATACTTTATGTGTTAATATAACTATAAAAGGAAAAGGGGAGGGGATAAAAATGTTTTCAGTTTTAATAGTAGAAGATGATTTAATACAATCAGATACAATTAAGGAATTGCTGTCTTGCAGGTATCCTGGATGGAATGTATATATTGCCAGAAATTCCAGTGAGGCAGAAATGCTTCTGAATTTACATAAGATTGGACTGTTTCTGCTTGATATAGAATTATCAAAAGAAGAAACAGAGCCTGATGGAATAGATTTTGGCAGAAAAATACGTGAAATGACAGGCTATAAACATATTCCTGTAATATTTATTACAGGAATGCCAGATAAAGTTTTAAAAGCGTTGCAAGAAATACATTGTGCCTCATACCTTGTAAAACCATTTTCAACAAAACAGCTTATAGAAGCTGTAGAGTATGCAACGGAAACAGAAACGAAGACGCCAGAAGAACTGCTTTTAAAAGATTCAAGTGGTGTTTACCAGCGGGTAGCTCCAGACAGTATATTATATCTTGAATCAAATGGTAAAAATATAATTATACATACGGAAATATATTTAATAACAATAGCCAATTATTCTGTTACTAAAATACAGCAGATGCTTCCAGATTACTTTATAAGATGCCATAGAAAGTATATTATCAATGGAAGGAAAATAGCTTCATATGATAAATCAACACAATTTATACATATTGGCAAAAGCAGCATACCTGTTGGAAGAAAACATAAAGAGGAGTTAGAAGGGTTTTTGAATTTATGAAATTTGCTTTTTATTATATTGAAAATCTTTTAGAGTTTGTTTATGCATATATAATTGGCTGTACATTTATGTCTGTAAATTATAAGAGCCATATTATATACAGGTGCTTTGCTGCAATACCACTTATATTTTTGTTTACGCTGTTTTCTGACAAAGTGCCAAATGAATTTTATATTACAATAATAAGTATATTATATACTATTATTTTATATGTTTATGTATTCAGGATATGTATGGCGGATGCAATATTATTATCTGCATTTATGTTTACATTGGTACTAATATTTGATGGAATGTTAACAGTGTTTATTAAATTATGTGGTATTAATGTGGATTATTTTGTATTTACACTGGTAAGTAACCTGATGCTGGTTTTTCTTGCTTTTTTCTTATATAAATATGCCAGGCTGGATGTTGTGTTTAATTATGCAATGTCAGTAAATTTATATATTAAATCATTGTTAATAGATATTTTTATAGCGTTTTTTGCGTATATACTTTTATCCAGGACAAATTTTGACAGACAGGCAGATTATACTATTTTATTTATACTTGCTTCATATATGATAAGTATAAATGTAGAAACTATCTATTACCAGAAAAGGAATGACCAGCAGGCAAAGGAGCTTGAAAATTATGAGAAATACCTTCCTATAGTAGAAGAGATGATTAGTTATATAAGATTACAGCAGCATGATTTTAATAACCATTTACAAACAATACAAATGCTGCCACTTACACATACAGACTACAATTCTTTAAAACAGGCAGTTATGTCATATGGATGCAGTGCTGGCCTTGTACCTGCCAGTCTTGAGGTTCTTAAACTTAACATGAAACTTGTTGCAGGATTTCTTATTAGCAAATCTGAAGAATGTATGCTGCGCAAAAAGAATATTAAAATAGATATAAAAAACTATTCATTACAAACAATATTACCAGAATATAAACTTATAGAAGTAATGGGAATACTGCTTGACAATGCCATTGAAGCCACTTCAGAAGACCAGGATATTTATGTAAATATAAATTCATTAGAAAACCAGGTGCATTTTTATATATCAAATCCTGGGCCTGAACTTACACCGCAGCTTAGAAACCTGTTTTTTACTAAAGGGTATTCTACAAAACAACATGAAAAACAACAACATGGTATTGGATTATATAAACTTAAGAAAATTGCAGACAGTTATAATGGAATGATTATCCTCGATAATAAAATATCAGACGGACAGATGCTTGTGTGTTTTGAAGTAAGGATATAATTTATTTATAGAAGGTGGTGTGAAATTTGTATAAAATATTTATAGTTGAAGATGATGAGATTATAGCCCGGGCAGTTAAAAAACATCTTGAAGGATGGGATTACAATGTAAGATGCGCAGGCAATTTTAAAGATATTTTACATGAGTTTGCAGAATTTGAACCGCATCTTGTATTTATGGATATAAAACTCCCTGTGCACAATGGGTATTACTGGTGTGGGGAAATCCGCAAGGTTTCAAAAGTGCCTGTGGTATTTATATCTTCTGTTTCTGATAATATGAATATAGTTATGGCAATGAATATGGGGGCTGATGATTTTATTGCCAAGCCATTTGACCTTGATGTGCTGACAGCAAAAGTACAGGCAATTTTAAGAAGGAGTTATGATTTCCAGGGACAGACTAATATTCTGGAGCATAATGGTGTAATACTTGACTTGTCAGAAGCATCAGTTGTTTATAATGGTAATAAAGCCAGCCTTACTAAAAATGAATTTAAAATATTGCAGGTATTAATGGAAAATAACAGTAAAATAGCCAGCCGCAGTTATTTAATGGAAAAGCTTTGGGAAAGTGACAGTTATGTTGATGAAAACACCCTTTCTGTTAATGTAAACCGGCTTAGGAAAACACTTGAAAATATAGGCCTTCAGGATTTTATTATTACGAAGAAAGGGATTGGATATAAAACAGCATAGATTTAGAAAGAATAAAAAAACGCAGAAACGGAGACTTTTATGTATGTATTTTTGTCATATATTTATAAAACAAAGTTATTTATAGGATTTTTTGTAATTGAAACAGCACTTGTATCAAGTATTATGTTACTTAATAATATAGCATATCAGGAAATAATATATGCAATTTTTATAATGTCATTTATAGCTTTATTAGCTGGAATATCTGGTTTTTATTCGTTTTATAAAAGTTATAAAGAATTGAAAAATATTGAAAAAAATATTGGGGTTTTAGCTGGAAGCCTTCCTTCCCCAAGTGGATGTATTGAAGAAGAATACCAGCTTCTTATTAAAAAACTTGCATATTATTTTAATGAGATTTTAGATAAAAATACCAATACATTTAAAGATATGGAAGAATATTATACAATGTGGGTGCACCAGATAAAAACACCTATAGCTGCGATGAAACTTCTTTTACAGGAAAAAACTGTAGAATTTGATGTATCATATGAACAGACGCAGTTATTCAGGATAGAACAGTATGCAGAAATGGCACTGCAATATATGAGGCTTGGTTCACAGAGTACAGATTTTGTTATTAAAAAAGTTAGTTTGCATAATGTTGTAAAAGAAGCTGTACATAAATATGCCAGGATGTTTATACAGAAAAAGATAAAACTTGATTTTAAAGAATTTGATATTTGTGTAGTATCAGATGAAAAATGGCTTGGGTTTGTAGTAGAGCAGATATTGTCCAATGCAATAAAATATACCAATAAAGGGAGTGTGTCTGTTAATTGTGAGGAAAGTATTAATTGTGTAATTCTTTGCATTGAAGATACAGGAGCAGGCATAAACAGTTCAGACCTTCCAAGAATTTGCGAAAAGGGTTATACAGGTTATAATGGGCATGATGGTTATAATGGTAAGTTCTCTACAGGTATAGGGCTTTATATGTGTAGTAAAATTATTAAAAAACTTTCACATAAAATGGAAATAGAGTCAGAAGAGGGTAAAGGGACAAAGGTTAAAATTATATTCAACAAAGGGAGGTGAGGGCTAATGTTTGGATTTAATAAAAAGCTCCAGAAAGAACCATATGACAGGAACAGCAAGAAGCCTGTAATCCATGCAAGCATATGTACTGGTGAAAAGGTTGCAGGTTTTAAGGATATACAGACGGGTAAATTCCATGAGGTAATGGTTATAAGGAATGATAGTGACTTGCAATTTTTTATGCAGAAATATGAAGTGATGGCAGATGAAATTGTAAAAGAATATTAGCCTTTTTTGTGGTTTATCCAGGATAATGTGTACAGGCTGGCAATACTGCCAGCCTGTATGCTGGTTTTACTATATATTATATCCAGTCTTCCAGAAATTCTTCTGTTTCTTTCTTAGAAAGAAATCCAACTTTTGATATATTGCCTTTTTTATTACGTGTAATTTTTAAATCAATAACTCCCTTTTCATCATAGCTGAACTGTACAAGGGATTTATCTGCCCTTAAGTCGGCAAGAATACGTATGCGTTTTTTATTATAATAAAAATTTCCGTTTTTACTGGTGATTTTCCATTTTTTAAATTCTCTTGAAACTGAAAGGTCTTCAATAGCATCTATTTTTCCATTTTTATCTTTTAAAAGCCTTGCAAGACCAATTATAAGGTCTGCCTTTTTCTGTGTTATCCTTTTATTTTTGAGGTAGTATTTACAACTTCCAGCCACTTCATCTACAATAGTATCTAATTTTTTCAGGCTTATAGGCCCAATTCCTACATATCCGTCCGGTTCGTCTAATACAATGCCTATACATCCATCAGAACAGCCACCGCTTGACATATCTTTTTCATCTACGCCACCGCATAATATATGGTAATCCCCATCCTCAAATACTACCTTGCCTTCTGATATAAACTTTTTAATAGCATTATATTGTTTCTCTTTTCTGTCCTTTGAAGCATTACGGGTATTAGTATTTTCTATATTATTATTATTATTTGTATTATCTCTTGTTAATTGTATGCTGTCATCTGTTTTATTTACAACAGTAGTACCAGCCGCTGCCGCTGCCACACATAATGAAAATGCCAGAACGGCAGAAATTACAGTACACGATAATGTTTTTTTCTTAAATTCCATAATTTTATCCAGCCTTTCTTTTAATAATTGCCACCCTTCATTTAGAGTAACAGAGATGCCAGGGTTTTTTAATTTTTTTCTGCTGTCTGCCATATGCAGAAGTGTATTGCCATATTCTTTTCTTTCTTTGCTATTAAGGTTTTTAATAATTGCTTCATCGCATGATAATTCACAAAGTTTATTGGTTTCGTGTATAACTAAATACATAAATGGGTTAAACCAGTGTATGCAGGCTGTAAATTGTACAAGCCATTTATAGAACATATCTTTGCGTTTAAAATGTGTAAGTTCATGGCTTATTATATTATGTAAATCTGTTTCTTCAAGTTTTTCAGATGGGAGTATTATACAAGGCCTGAAAAAACCAGTTAAAAGCGGTGAAGAAACCATATTATTAATATAAATATTAATATTTGTTTTAATATGGTATTTTTCAACTAAAATTCCTGTTACTTCCCATATATTTAAAGAATTTATTTCAGAAGACCCAGCTTTTAAATATTTATTGAAACTTTGGTAAACCGTAACTTTTCTTATAAAAATTGCTATTGCAATTATAAGCCATATATAAAATAAATTTTGTCTGGCAAATACCCATAGTTTCTCTAATATCCATAAAGTATTAATCTGTTTATCTCTGTTACCAGCTGTATTTTCTTTACCAGAGCTTGTATTTATTTCTTGTATATTTTTTAGCTGTTCTGTTCCTTTTGTGTTTTCTATTAATAATGTTTCTGGAAAATAGTCTTCTGCTTGTTTTGTATTTACTGTTATATTAAAGTTTATTGTAAACGGAAACAATAAACGTATAATAACAACCAGCCATATATAATACTGCCATTTCTGGCTGGCTCTTTTCTTATATAACGGTTTAAGTAAGATTAATATTAAAGTTAAAAAAGCGCCTGAAATAGATAACGACAACAAAATATTAATAAAACCAGCCATTAGCCTTTGATACCCCCTCCCAGTTATAAAATATTATTTTAAATTAGAGTGCATCATGCACCCTAAAAATATGATAGCATGTTGCACTCTAATTGTCAACTAAAATATAAAATAGAATAATTGTAAAAACTAATAAAGCTAATTATTTATTTTAATCTGGCACATTTTCATTGCCTCTAGTGCGTTGTTATGTGACTCCGGGGTAACGCCTGCACAGCATGAAGCATCTACATAAATGTTTTTTTCAGGAAAATGTGCTTTTAACAGCAGTGCATTAGATATTACACATATATCTGTACAAAGCCCCACAAGTTCTATTTCGTCATATTCTTTTACTTTATCTGGCAGGATAGTGCTTCCAAATGTATTTTTTTCAATAACATTATGTGCATATTTATTCAGTACAGGTATGATTTCCCAGCCTTTTCTTCCTTTAATGCAATGTTCTACAGGCAGGTTCTTTCCTTCCAGTGTGCTAAGATAGTCACTATAATGTGTATCTTTTGTAAATATTAAACCATCATTATTATTAATTGCGGTTTTTACCTTATCTGTTACCGCAGGCACAATCTGCACTGCTTCTTTTGTACCAAGTGCCCCGTCTACAAAATCATTCTGCATATCAACTACAACTAAAACTTTTCCCATTATTAGCCTCCATTCTATAATCAGCTTTTAATACCATTATTTACACTGCCCTGTTAAGTTTATAATAAAAAAAGACGATAAATAAATAAGACATATATATAACCAGCAGGGAGGTGCAATTATGAGCATAAATGTTAATTCGTCTACTTCAAGTTACAATTATATATTAAGAAATTATTACTCTAAAAACCGTAATGCTTCAAGACAAATTCTGCGTAGTAATATTGATGACAAGTTATTAGTAACTGCCGATTCAGATGCGCTTTCAAAGATATCCAAGGCATTGCGCAATATAGAGTATTCATCTGACAATGGTGTTAGTATTTATAATAATGTAAAGGCATTTGTAGATACATATAATAATCTTTCAGCAAGTTCAGGCAGTTCAATATCATACGACATAACACATCCACAGAAACTTCTTAAAAGCTTGGTTAAAAGCAAGGCTGATGAGCTTGGAGATATAGGTATATCTGTATCTGCTTCTGGCAAACTTTCACTGGATAAAGAAAAATTAATACAAAGTTCACCAAGCAAACTTTCCAAAATATTTTCTTCAGACAGTGATTTTACCCAGAAGATAAAATATTATTCCAGTAAGATATATAAGGCGTCTAACCTTATTAATCTTTCAACGCCGCCTGATATTTCACTGCCTGGTACAAGTATTCCAGATGAAAATACTGGTTCCGCCATTGATACAAAAGCATAATAATATGCCATCTGCAGTATTCACTTCAGATGGCATATTTATTTCTTATCCGTATCTTTTTATAAATATATAAGGAAATGTATCTGGCTGCTATATAAGCTTAGTTGTGTTAATCTTTATGCCAGGACCCATTGTACTTGCAAGTGTAACACTTCTGTAATACTGGCCTTTGGCTGATGAAGGTTTTGCCTTTGTAATAGCAGCAGTTAAAGCATTGATGTTTTCAATTAACTGTTCTTCTGTGAAAGAAACTTTTCCTACAGGGCAGTGGATTATATTAGACTTATCAAGCCTGTACTCAATCTTACCTGCCTTAATATCATTAACCGCCTTTGTAACATCCATTGTAACTGTACCAGCTTTAGGGTTTGGCATAAGGCCTTTAGGACCAAGTACACGTCCAAGACGTCCTACAACACCCATCATATCAGGTGTAGCAACTACAACGTCAAAATCAAGCCATCCGTCATTCTGGATCTTAGGAACAAGTTCTTCACCGCCTGCAAAGTCTGCACCTGCTGCCAGTGCTTCATCAATTTTATCACCTTTAGCAAACACAAGTACCCTTACCTTCTTTCCTGTACCATGTGGCAGTACAACTGCGCCACGTACCTGCTGGTCTGCATGACGGCCATCAACTCCAAGCCTTAAATGTGCTTCAACTGTTTCATCAAACTTAGCAACTGCTGTTTTCTTAATTAGACCAACAGCTTCTGGAATTTCATACTGCTGTGTCCTGTCAACAAGTTTAGCAGCTTCTACATATTTCTTTCCTCTTTTCATGATATAAACCTCCTGGTGGTAGTAACGGCGGGAATAGCCTCCCACATCGTCCAATACAATAACAAATCTGTATTTTATTAATTAATGCTTAGCAAATAATATTTCTAGGATTTTATAAAATAAATAATATCTTTTAACTACTGGTATTTATTCTTCAACAGTTACGCCCATACTGCGTGCTGTACCAGCTATCATGCTCATTGCTGCTTCAATAGTTGCAGCATTTAAATCAGGCATTTTTGTTTCGGCAATTTCCCTGATTTTATCCTTGGAAATTGTAGCAACCTTTGTCTTATTAGGAACACCTGAACCAGACTGGATATTACATGCTTTCTTAATAAGAACTGGTGCTGGAGGAGTTTTTGTAATAAAGCTAAAACTCTTATCCTGGTATACAGTGATAACAACAGGGATAATCATGCCTTCTTGTCCTGCTGTTTTAGCATTAAACTCCTTTGTAAACTGTACAATATTAACTCCATGCTGTCCAAGTGCAGGACCAACAGGTGGTGCTGGTGTTGCCTTAGCAGCAGGGATTTGTAATTTAATATATCCTTCGACTTTTTTAGCCATTTTAAAGTACCTCCTATATAATATTGCGTCTATACGCAAAATCCATTGGCAGCCCTATAAACTGCCCCGGTTTAAACCAAATAAAACTGGTAATCTTATACAGCTTCAATGTCATTGAAACTTATTTCTACTGGTGTTTCACGGCCAAACATATCTATATTAATTGTAACCGTACTATTCTTATGGTCAATCTGACGGACAATACCTGTTGTATTCTCCCAGACACCAGACTTAACAACTACAGAATCGCCAATACTATATGGGGCATTAGGAGCATCTACCTTAAGTCCCATGCTTTCAATATCTGCCTCTGTAAGAGGAACCGGCTTAGAGCCTGGCCCTACAAAGCCTGTAACCCCACGTGTATTACGGACAACATACCATGTATCATCATTCATAATCATTTTAATAAGAACATAAGCAGGGAACATTTTTTGCTGTACAGTCTTTTCCTCCCCATCAGTCCCTTTTGTAATATTTAACATAGGCACTGAAACTTCCAGAATCTGGTTCTGGAGATTACGGTTTTCAATAGTCTTTTCAATATCCATTTTAACCTTATTCTCATATCCTGAATAAGTATGAGCAACATACCAATGCGCTTCTGTATCTGCCATAGTCTATCACCTTATCCTATCTGAAGAATCTTATCAAGACCTGTCTTAATAATAAAATCAAGCAGGGCAATGATTGCACCTAAAATAACCGTTACAACAACTACTGCTGTAGTTTCTTTGATGACTGTATTCTTGTCTGGCCAGATAATCCTGGCAAATTCTGCCTTCAGCTTCTGGATACGGCCACCTTGTTTCTTTGTGCCACTATCTGCACTTTCAGTTTTCTTTGGTTCGTCCTGTCCAACTACTTCTTTGTTTTCAGAATCTCCCATAAAAAGCCTCCATTCTGCGGCTATATATTAGCAGCAGTTAAATCATCCAGGTTCTTTAAAAAGTGCAATAGCACCTTTCCACACTGTTAATACTATTTAGTTTCTTTGTGTATTGTGTGTTTCCTGCAGAACCTGCAGTATTTTCTTGTTTCCATTCTGTCAGGATGATTTCTCTTTTCCTTAGTAGTAGCATAATTACGCTGCTTGCATTCTGTACATGCTAAAGTAATCTTTACTCTCACAGATTTCACCTCCATAAATTAAATACATTTTATAAAATCCAGACATAAAAAAAAGACCTGTTACATCGCCAAACAAGTATAGCATAGTTCCAGATAGCTAGTCAAGGGCTTTTTTGCCTTTTCTCACGTCCGTTTCATAAAATTTCCAGCTATTCTGCGCTGGTAAACAGACGCAGAATAAGCGGAAATTATCAGCCAAATTATTTCATAGTTTTATTTACTGCATTTACAAGGGCATGTATTGAAGCTGTTATAATATCCTCATCTGTAGCCACTCCCCATACAGGTTTATCATTATTATCAGTTGTAATCCCTACATAGCAGATTGCAACTGCATTAGAATTCCTTGATAATGAATGTTCCTCATATTCTGCAAGATGGTACACTGTATCAAAATGTTTACGTATTGCATTATTAACGGCATTCAGGCGTCCATTGCCTTTTGCTTTAACAACTGTAACTGTATTACCTTCTTTAATAGAAACCGATGCAATAATACCGTCTTTTTGCTCAAAATGGCATTCTGTAACATCAAATTTATGTTTAACCATTGAATAATTTTTACGGAATATCTGTAACATATCATCTGGTGAAAGTTCTGCATGTTCATGGTCAGAAACACCTTTCATAAGATATCCAACTTCTTCACGCATTTTATCTGGCAGCACAATTCCAAAGTTCTGTTTAAGGACATATGCAACACCACCTTTTCCAGACTGGCTGTTTATGCGGATCACATCCGAGTCATAAGTCCTTCCGACATCTTTAGGGTCAATTGGCAGATATGGCACTGTCCAGTACTTGCTTTTGCCCTCATTATGGTAAGCCATGCCTTTAGAAATAGCATCCTGGTGTGAACCTGAAAATGCAGTAAATACAAGTTCCCCTGCATATGGCTGGCGCACTGGCACTTTCATACCAGTAAGTTCCTCATACATATCTGCAATTTCCTGCATATTTGTAAAATCAAGTTCTGAATTAACACCATGTGAATGAAGATTCATAGCTGCAGTTACTATATCAAGGTTGCCAGTCCTTTCCCCATTGCCAAACAAAGTGCCTTCAAGCCTGTCAGCACCCGCAAGTACACCAAGTTCTGCTGTTGCAACCCCTGTTCCCCTGTCATTATGCGGATGGAGTGACAACACAACATTATTGCGGTAATTTAAGTTTTTATGGACATACTCAATCTGGCTTGCAAATACATGCGGCATTGCATTCTCAACAGTTGAAGGAATATTAATTACTGCCTTTGCATTCTCCTCCGGCTTCCATATATCAAGGACTGCATTGCACACATCAACTGCGTATTCTGTTTCTGTACCATGAAAACTCTCAGGGCTGTACTCAAAGCGTATATTTCCTTTGACTTCTTTTGCAAGTTCTTTTAACAATATTGCACCATCTACAGCAATCTGCTTAATCTCCTCTTTAGACTTTTTAAATACCTGCTTCCTTTGTGCTACAGATGTAGAATTATAAACATGTACTATAGCATTAGGCGCACCATCTACGGCTTCAAATGTTTTCCTGATAATATGTTCCCTTGCCTGTGTAAGCACCTGTACAGTTACATCACCAGGTATAAGTTTTCTTTCTATAAGAGTACGCAAAAAATTATACTCCGTTTCAGATGCTGCCGGGAAACCTACTTCAATCTCTTTAAATCCAATTTTTACCAGCATCTTAAAAAAATCAATTTTCTGTTCAAGACCCATAGGCTCAATTAATGCCTGGTTGCCATCACGTAAATCAACACTGCACCATACAGGTGCTTTGTTTATAGCATCTTTCTTAACCCAGTCATAGCATTCCTCTGGCGGCATAAAATAACTTTTCTGGTACTTCTCAAAACCTTTCATAATTAATAACCATTTCCTTTCTATAAATACCAGGCCCTATGCACAAGACCTTATTAACATTATATGGCAATACATGAAAAAACCCGCCTCTGTATATAAATACATAGAGACGGGAGAATATACTCACGCGGTACCACTCTTATTCATGGAATAACCATGCTCTCACAGGTGCATCTGCTTTCGCTTCAAAACCCTTCCCCTGTAACGGTGGGACTCCGTCCAAATCTACTTATACTTCAACCGGCAGCTCCAAGGCGAGTTCACTACTTCACTTCTGCTGTTTCACATCAGCCAACAGCTTTCTGGATTCCGTTTCATAGCTACTATTCCTTTTCTTTGCTTTATCTGCACTATACTATAACATAAATATCCGGATTTGAAAAGCCCCTTTTTTATAAACTTATATGTTAATATTTCCTGTAATTTATTTAATTTTAATAATGCATTTTTTACTATATAGTGATAATATAGTAATAGTCCAGTATTCCATAAAATACGAGTTTTACAATGCAAAATACAAGTTTTGCATTGCCATTTTGCACATTTTTTATACATAATATATGATTATATACAGGTTTACATCTGTGCGCTGCCTGGTGGATGCCTGTTTTACATTATTAATGGCATTTATGCCAAAAACATACTAATAACTTGCGGCGCAGAAAAGAGGTTAAAAATGTTAGGAAGAAAATCCCGCAAAAAAACGGGATTAAATATTATTATTGTTGGATGTGGAAAGGTAGGGGCAACTTTAACTGAACAATTATCAAAAGAAAGCCATGATATTACCCTTATTGACAAAAATCCACAAAAAATACAGCATCTCGCCAATACTTATGATGTTATGGGGCTGGCAGGCAATGGTGCAAGTTACAATGTACAGATGGAAGCAGGCATTGAAGATGCAGACCTATTGATTGCTGTAACAGACTCTGATGAGTTAAATCTTCTTTGCTGTACTGTTGCCAAACGTGTCGGCAACTGTGCTGCCATTGCACGTGTCCGCACCCCTGATTACAGTGAAGAAAGCGCCTATCTCAGACAGAAACTTGGGCTAGCCATGATTATTAACCCTGAGCTTGCTGCTGCACACGAAGTTGCACGCCTGCTCTACCTGCCAACAGCATTAGAGGTAAACCCTTTTGCACATGGGAGGGTAGAGTTAATTAAATTTAAGCTTCCAGAAGATAATATTCTTGCAGACCAGACAATAGTAAACCTTGGCAAAAAAGGAGTTTCGCAAAATATGCTTTTTTGTGCTGTAGAACGTGATGGCGAAATAATTATCCCTACAGGAATGTTTACATTTGCTGCTGGCGATGTAGTTTCTTTTATATCTTCAAGGCGTGATGCAAGAAATTTTCTTTCTAAAATTGGATTTGATATAAAACAAGTTAATAACACAATGATTATCGGTGGTGGAAAAGCTGCATATTACCTGGCTAAACAGCTTCTTCCAATGGGTATTGATGTAAAAATTATAGAAAGTAACCTTGAACGCTGTGAAGAACTTAACGCATTACTTCCAAAAGCAATTATTATAAATGGTGATGGAACCAACGAGGAACTTTTAAATGAAGAAGGAATTAAAAATATAGAATCTTTTGTACCACTAACTGGCATTGATGAAGAAAATATTTTTCTTACACTTTATGCAAGGGAAGTTTCTAATGCCAAAGTTATTACAAAAATTAACCGTATTAATTTTAAAAATGTTATAAGCCACCTTGACTTAGGCAGTGTAATATACCCAAAATATATAACCGCCGAGGCAATACTTGCTTACGTACGTGCAAAAACTGCCTCCATTGGAAGCAATGTCGAAACACTTTACCATATGTTTGACTCACGTGTGGAAGCCCTTGAATTTCTTGTGGACAGGGAATCAGAAGTTACTAATATCCCTATCATGGAAATGAACCTTAAGAAAAACCTTCTGTTATGTTGCATACAAAGAAATGGCAAAATAATAATACCATCAGGTACAGACAGCATAATGCCTGGTGATACTGTAATAATAGTTACAACACATACAGGTTTTGATAATATCCAGGACATTCTGGCATAGGAGGCAGCAATGAATAATTCTATAATCAGGTATATTTTAGGATGTGTACTTAAAATTGAAACTATACTGCTCCTTTTCCCTTGCCTTGTTGCAATTATCTATAAGGAAAATGAAGGGATTTACTACTTAATTACATCATGCATATGCCTGGCGCTTGGCATACTGCTAACACTTAAAAAACCAGAAAGCCTTGTATTTTATTTAAAAGAAGGAAGTGCAGCAACTGCATTAAGCTGGATTATAATGAGTTTATTTGGCGCTCTGCCTTTCTGGCTTTCTGGTGAAATACCATCATTTACTAATGCACTTTTTGAAACAGTATCAGGCTTTACAACAACAGGTGCTTCTATTTTAAGTGATGTTGAAGTGCTTTCATATTGCAGTTTATTCTGGCGCAGTTTTACACACTGGATTGGCGGCATGGGGGTATTAGTTTTCCTGCTTGCAGTTATCCCACTAAGCGGCGGTTCACAAATCAACCTTATGCGTGCAGAAAGCCCAGGCCCATCTGTTGGAAAACTTGTACCTAAAATTAAAACTACAGCCCGTCTTTTGTATATTATATATTTTGGAATGACTATACTCCAGATAGTTTTTATGCTGGCTGGCGGTTTAGAATTATTTGACACCCTGGCAATTACATTTGGTACTGCTGGCACAGGCGGGTTTGGCATTAAAAATAACAGTATTGGAGGATACTCACCATATATACAATGGGTTGTAGCAATTTTTATGATTTTATTCGGGGTGAATTTTAATGTTTATTACCTGGTGCTCTACCGCAAATGGCGTAAAGCATTAAGTATCGAAGAAGTACATACATACTTTATGTTAATTATTATATCTGTTGCAATTATTTTTATAAATATTTCCAGGACTGCCATTACGGCAGCAGATGCACTCCGCCACGCATTTTTCCAGGTTTCAACATTAATTACCTCTACCGGTTTTTCAACAACTGATTATGACCTCTGGCCACAGACGTCTAAAACAGTGCTTATAGTTGTTATGTTTATAGGTGCGTGTGCTGGAAGCACTGGCGGCGGTATTAAAGTGTCACGTATAATTATTTTAGTAAAATCAATTAAAAAAGAACTGGCATCTTACATACATCCTAAATGCATACAGAAAATTAAAATGGATGGGAAACCAGTTGAACATGAAATAGTACGTGCAACAAATGTCTATTTTGTTGCATTTACAATTATATTTTTCTTATCTGTACTCGCAATTTCAATAGATAATAAAGATTTTACTACTAATTTTACAGCAGTCCTTGCAACTATAAATAATATGGGACCTGGTCTGGCAGAAGCAGGGCCATCGCAGAATTTCGGAAGCTTCAGCATTTTTTCAAAAATTGTCCTAATGTTTGATATGCTTGCCGGACGCCTGGAATTATTCCCATTATTAATACTTTTCCATCCTGGAATATGGAAAGAATTATTTATTAAAAAGAGAAAAATCTCATATAAAAAATAATATTTAAAGGTGCTTTCACCTGTATATTAATTCTTTAATTACAGGCAAAGCACCCTGCTAATTGTTCCAGTAGCTTTATTGCTTTGGTTTCATCATATCCTTTTTAATCTGTAATTTTAAAACCATAAGGCTCTTTTAAAACAAACTTGCCATTACCTTTATACTGGACAAGTGCGCTAATTTCTGCATTGTGTTTCTGATTTTCACCTTTCTTGTTAAAACATATCCCAATATTTGTCCATATTTCAGTTTTATTATCTTCCAGTATAATATTATAGGTATTACTGCTTCCAAATTCATAATTGTTTTTATAATTTTTTCCTGAAATTATATAATTATAATCACTAAGCTTATTTCCTGTAATTATATTTTTACTGGATTCATAACTGCTGCCTGCTTTGTTCTTAATATCTGCAAAATAGTTATCTGGCTTTGTCTGCTGGTATTGTCCTTGTCCGGCAGCATTGTCAAAATTAATACATACCTGTTCTGTAAAATACCTGTAATCATCTTTGGTATATGAATATAATTCATAGCCTTCATATCCATCCTCATAATTTTTTTTATCAAACATATAAAGTGTTTTATATCTGTCAAGTGTAAAAGGATTTTCAGTCATATAAAAAGCAACCTCTTCTTCACCATCATTATCATAATCAGCTCTTCCAAGCTTTGACATCATGAGTTTTAAATAAATTTCTGGTGAACGGGCAGAAGATAAATTATCTTTTACTATATCTTCCCTGCTCCATCTTGACGGATTAAGTGTATACACATCATATAAAGCCTGTTTTCCGCTGCCTGTACGTAATATAAATGCACGTATTGTATATCCCCAGTTAAGGAAATAAAGCACATTTTCATCACTGGAGAATTTACTAACATAATAAAGCCTTGCCCCATCAATTAATACAGAAGACTTTTTTTCTGCCTTAATAAAATCTTCAAATGAAAGCCTGTTCACTATTCCAGTTATAAACCCATTAACTATTTTAGTTATATTATCATTATCATTATAATCCCCATGCCATATAACCCTGTGAAGATTTTCCTTTAAATATCCATTATTATAAAACTTATTCCAGTTTTTTTCTGTATTAATATAAAATATAACAGGTGCAGCATCAGAATACATTTTATAAAAATCCTTTGCTTTATCCTTTGAAAATTTTTTAATTTTTTTAGTTTCATCTGCACAAGCATCTATTTTACCCTGTGAATAAAATTTTCTTGCGTCAAGCTTCAATTTTTTACTTTTAAACGGGACTTTCCATGAGAAAGAAGAATATGTATATTTTTCCTTATTCATAAAATACCCTGCTACTTCCTGTGCAGACAATGAATCATCACCATCCCAGGAATAATTTCTTACAGAATGGTGTGAATATATAACAAACTCTCCATCCTTTACCGAAACAGGATATGCAGTGCCATTACTTGCAAGATATGTTAAAAGCTGGACTTTGTCCTGCTCCTTATTATAGTAATAAACAAATGCCCCCATTGCTTCTTTAGTGCCTGTAATTATATCCTTTGCCACCAAAAGACAAGGCGTATTATCTGTAACATATTGTATACTGAAATATAATTTATTTGTATTTCCTTTCCATTTCTTCCATTCAGGGCATGACTTTATTTTATTATTTATAAAATCCTGGAATATTTTCTCTGTTTTATACTTTGTTTTGCCATTCCAAGAAGTACCATTACTATCTGTCTTTTCCAGTTTAGACGCCTGCTTAACTGCATTATCTGGATTTACAACATGTACAGAAGCTTTCTCCCTGGTAAGCCCGCATCCTGCAATAATAATAGTAATTAATGCTATAATAACTGCATGGCATTTTTTAAATTTCTTTTTATTAGAATTAGAAAGCATTATTATCCTCTCCTTTAAATTTTTTTTACTTCCTGCTATCCCAGTAGCAAAGCAGAATCTGTTTTGTTTCCCTTTCTGGCTCATTACCAAAAGCATTTTCCCATAGTTATATTTTTCACTATTAGTACAATTCTTTAACACTGTTTCATCACATGCAAGTTCTGCATCCTGTCTTGAATAAAAAGCAGCAATCCAGACAAAAGGGTTAAACCAGTATATTCCGAGACAGATTGTACGCATAAATGCCCATATATTGTCTTTATGCCTGATATGTGTGTATTCATGTACTAAAACCTGTTCCATATATTTATCCTTTGTACTGCCATATCCTGGATAATCCGCACTGTAGCAAACAGGAAGGTAAACCGAAGGATGTAATACCCCTGCAATACATGGTGTATTTATAATCTCTGATATAAATACATTAATTCCCTCTTTACTTGTATGTAAATATATCCTGTTCCTTGACAGTCTTTTATAAAATGCAATATTAGATATTATTAAAAGCATAAAAAATATAATGCTTCCAGATATCCATATAATAATTGCACTTTTTGTTAAAATATTATATAAATTTTTCTCTGGTATTCTGGTTTCTTTTTCTGGTAATACTTCTGGCAGGTTTCTCTTTTCTGTTTTTCCGCTTTCTTCTGGAATAACAACTTTATTATTTATTATGTCTGCTTCTTTTATTGATGTATTCTGGCCGGGGCTTATATTTATATTTACACTCTTTTTACTTCCAGCGACAGGCGCATTACCAGTATTGCTATTTATAATTTCTTCTTGTGGATTTTCCTTTTGCTGCTCTGTATTCCCTGCAACAGAAACAGGAGTTTCCCTTGCATTGCCTAAAACATATATTAAGTTCATAACACTTACCTTGCTTTCAATAAATGTTACAGGAACTAAAAGGCGCAAAAGCACAATTCCCCACAAAGGGTATAAAACAAGGAAACTCACTTTATTCTTTAAAAGAAACCTAGCCGCAAGAACTGCAGCTATCATTAAAGATGATGTAATTAAAAATGTAGCCATATACCCCTCCATACTGCGCTTTATATACCTTTTTTAAGCTTTCCAAGAATTTGTTCAAGTTCTGATATATCTTCACTGCTAAGTTCATTCTTATCTACAAGTGCAGACATCATCATGCTGACACTTCCATTATAAATACGGTTTAAAAAACTTTTTGTTTCTTTTTGGGCAACCTCATCACGCTTTGCATCTGCATAAAAATACTTTGTACGCCCCTCTTCTTCATGATGTATAAGCTTTTTTTCTTCCATGCGTTTAAGCATTGTTGCACATGTACTTTTTGCCCATCCTTGTGTTTCATTAAGGCGGGTAAAAATATTCATAAGCGTTTGTGGTTCTTTTTCCCATAAACACTCTAATATGTACCATTCACTTGCTGTTACTTTCATTAAGGGTACTGCCTCCTTCCAGTTATTTGGTCTATAGTGTAGACTTATAATAACACAAATGGTCTATAGTGTCAACCAAAAAAATCAAAAACTTCCTGTTTTTATTTATTTTTATGTAATTATATGGTAATGTTAGATAAGGCAAAAAATAAATAACAGCTGTATTCCTGTGCCAGTTATGGATTTTTTTATCAATTATGCAGAAAATATTATGTAAAGTTTTTTTATAAATGGAGGATTATTATAATGAAGGATAATTTTATAAAAGTTGCTGCTGTTACACCAGATATACGTGTAGGTGATACAAAATTTAATACAAAAAGCATTATTAAAAATATTATGGAAGTTTATGAAAAAGGAGTTAAACTTGCAGTTTTTCCAGAATTGTGTATAACAGGATATACATGTGGTGACCTCTTTTTACAGGATACCCTTTTGCAAGGTGCACTTGACGGGCTTGTAGAAATCTGCAACTTTTCAGGCAATAATGATATTGATATGCTTATTGTTGTTGGGCTTCCTTTTATGTATAACAGCAGGCTTTATAATACTGCTGCTGTTATACACAATGGTACTTTGCTTGGCATAGTACCTAAACAGAATATACCAAACTACTCTGAATTTTATGAAGCAAGGCATTTTACTGCTGCACCTTTTAAGACAGAAGTTATTAATATTCCAGAACTTAGTGCGTATTGCTTAGATGGTGTAGTCTTTGGTTCAAAAATTTTATTTCAAGCAATAAATATACCTGGTTTTGTACTTGGCATTGATATTTGTGAAGATTTATGGATGCCTGTACCGCCATCATGTTATCATGCAATGGCATCTGCATCCATTATAGCAAACCTGTCTGCCAGTGATGAAACAACAGGCAAAAATATTTACCGCAGGGAACTTGTGGGCAGCCAGTCTGCAAGGCTTGTCTGTGCTTATATTTACGCAGATGCAGGAGAAGGTGAGTCATCTACTGACCTTGTTTTCTCTGGTCATAACATCATTGCAGAAAACGGAAACATACTTGCAGAAACAGAACGTTTTACCAACCAGGCGGCTATTACTGAAATAGACCTTGGAAGGCTTGCCAGCGAAAGAAGGCGTATGACAACTTTTGATATTAAACCGCCCCTTGAAGCAGGTTATACAGTTGCAAGTTTCCATTTTTGCAATATTTCTGAAACTGTCCTTACAAGGAAATATCCACGTACACCATTTGTACCTGGCAATAAATCTGATATGGAACAGCGTTGTAATGAAATTCTAAATATACAGGCAATGGGGCTTAAGAAAAGGCTTGCCCATACAAACTGCCAAAATGCAGTTGTTGGCATATCAGGCGGGCTTGATTCCACACTTGCACTTCTTATAACTGTAAAATCATTTGATACGCTTGGGCTGGACAGAAAGGGCATACAGGCTGTTACCATGCCTTGTTTTGGCACAACTGGAAGGACTTACAACAATTCATGCAGCCTTGCAAAAAAGCTCGGGGTAACATTAAAAGAAGTGCCAGTACATGAAGCTGTAAACTTACATTTCAGGGATATAGGGCATGATGCCAGTGTACATGATGTAACTTATGAAAATGCACAGGCAAGGCAGCGCACTTTAATACTTATGG
>CAJTXH010000007.1 GCA_910580005.1 uncultured Lachnospiraceae bacterium
TGACGAAAAAAACGTGTCAAAAATCCTCGAATTTAATTGACTGTGAATAGTAACAACTGTTACATTTATTTTTTCATTAATTATTGCTATTCCCAGCCGCTGCCAAATGATATCTGCAATCCGCTTCCCAGCCTGCCCACTGGCAAAACAGCCTCCTTCCAGAACAAGCAAGCCCTTGTAAAACAGACCCATGCCAGTGCTTCAAGCACTGCTATATTACTATAAAGCCATAAGGCTGGATAGTAATGCGTCTTTTAAGGGCTTACTTACGCTCCACAGTTAAAACTGCAAGTTCTTTTGCTGGTGTCCCCTGTCAGTTGTAAAATCACGTGTTGTAACAGACAGAAAAAGCCCATTCATAATATGATATAAAATAGTACCTGCCACAATCCCTATAAGAAAAATAACATAATCATCTATAGCACACCTTCCAAGCCCTGTTATCTGCTGTAACAGTTCAAGCACAAGAGGAAATGCAAAACATGCAAAAAGCCTTATTATAAAATGACGTTTTCTAAGATATATTCTTGAAAAATATCCAAATGGCACTCCAAAACATGCAATTTCCAATATATAAACTATAACTGGCACAAGGCTCTGGCCTGTCCTGACATTTTCCTCAATACACTCCGCTGTTACCATAAACGGCACAAACAGGCGTGCCCCAAATTCTGGTGCATCGTATGGAGGCATAAAAGGAGTAACAAAGTATTGTTTAAATATTGCAAGTATATATATTACTATAAAAAATTTACTCATTCTATGGAAAAATAAATTAAAACCATCAAAACGTGGCCCTCTGTCAAACAAATCCCTTAAACAGCAGTATAAAAAAGGTATAAGCCAGTTAAGCAATACAAGCACAATAATTGAATAATCATATTTTATCCACTGGTTTGGCTGTATAATATAAACTATAATCCCAAATGCAAGTGATGTAATAACCATAAATGATGCATGTATAAAATTATAGTCATAATTTAATGATGACTCCAGAAAAAAGTGCGATAGGCACAATGAACATACAACAGCAAATAAAATTGCAATATAACGCTGTGGCATAAAATAATATATACATACTTCCATAATAAAGCATAGAAGGCTTAACAGAATCACAAGACTGCTAATGTTAACTGATTGTTTATTCATGATACATACCATCCTTATGTGTTTTAGCTTAAATTTAGTAATATTTCTTTAACAGTATACCACACTTTTTGGTATATGTGGACGTTGTTTGTAGAAAAACCGGATTTTTTTTATTTTTGTTAGTATTGACAATTAAATAAGGAGTATAATAGATGATTTCTGGTTATCCTGCTAAATTATACTCCATTTTTTTATAGAAGGCTGGAATATTACTTTAATCCTGCCAGTATTTTCTGTATTCATTTATCCTGCCAGCCAGTATTTTTATCCCTTCTATTGTATGGTTAAATAACCCCTTTTCATAAAATTCTTTAAGTACCATGCCAACAGGTATTCCAATTATAAGGCCAATCATGCCTGTAAGCCTGTAGCCAATGAACATTGATATAAGTGTAAGGAATGGGCTCATTCCTATGCTGTCCCCTACAAGTTTAGGTTCAAGCAGCCTCCGCACAATCATCGTTACAAGATATGCCATAACAAGTGCCACTGCCTTTAAATATTCACCTGTAATTATAGAATAAACCGCCCATGGCATAAGCACTGTGCCAGTCCCGATAAATGGCAGGAAGTCAAGTATTGCCGTTATAAGAGCAACAGGAACAGCATAATCAACTTTCATAACCACAAAGAACAGCAAAAGTATAATAAACATAACAATCATTATCTGGAAACACGCTTTAAGATAACCGCCTATTGCAATGAATACTGTATTTTTAATAATATATATTGAATCATTAATGCTTTCAGGCATACATTTCTTTACCACCGCTTTTATTTTATCATTTCCAGCGGTAAAGAAATATGCAATCATAAGTGTAAGTATTGACATAATAAATGTATCAACAATCGAACTTGCTACTGAACCCACCGCTGATACAGGACTTGTGCTTAATGAATTAAGCGCTGCCAGTATATATTCATTTATTTTGCTTTCGTTGTCTGAAAATAAATTTTTAATATTAGCTGGTATTATATCATATTTTTTATGGAGGGATGATGCAAACTGCTGCAAATTATCCATTACATTTTCATAAATACCAGGAAGTGTTTCAAACATTGAACTAACTTGTGTAAAAAGTGCCGCTGTAACCACATATAATAACCATGATATTGCAATAATAACAAGTACTATTACTATTGCAGACCCATGTTTTCTCATTATCTTAATACGTTTTTCAAGAAAGTGCACAAGCGGGTTTGCAATTATTGCAATAATCCATGCAATAATAAGCGGCATAAAAAATTTTACCAGCCCTGGCAGTACGAATATAAGGAATAATATACCACATAGCACTACTGCCAGATGCGCACATATTCTTTTGTACATCTCTGTCCTGCTTTCTTCTTCCATAAGAACTCCAATCTGGTTTTATTTGCCAAGCTGCCTTGAGGCAAATACGCCTGCCACAAGGCAGACAAACCCTGTTAAAACCGCTATTATATTAATATTAGCCATATCAGTACCCATAAGGATTACTACTGGTGAAGAAATTACAAGCCCTAATATAGCACAATATGTATGTGCTTCAAATTTCTGTAATAATATCTCAATAATTTTTGCAATAACAAAAATACCAATAACCACACCAATCCCAAAAGGTACAAGTGAACCACATATATTTAACATTGTATTCCAGTCACGTCCTGCAAGTGCTGTGACAAAATCTGTAATTGCATTTATTATAGGGTTGTAATACCCTAATATCATCATCATCATTGAGCCGCTCACACCTGGGATTACCATTGTTGCAGATGCAAGTATTCCAATAAAAAATATCTTAATAATAGAAATAATATCCAGTGAAAGCACTACATCCTTGCCGTTTCCGCCAAAATACTGCATAGCTATAATTGATACAAAAAATAAAAGGAACAGCAATATATGTGAAAGCTTTAATGAAGTTTTCTTAACATGCCCATAAAGCATAGGCACACCGCCAATTATCAGCCCAATAAACACCATACTTGTCTGGAAGGGAAAGCTTGCATACAATGATTTTATAGAAAATGCAAGGCCAACTATTCCAACTAACATTCCAATAAAATAAGGAAATAATATCATTATGCTCTTTTTAAGCTGTTTAAACAAATGTGTAATGCAAAATATTATATCATCATAAACCCCCATAGATACCATCATTGTGCCGCCACTGACTCCAGGTATTGCATTAGCAACCCCTATTACAACTCCCTTAAGAATATCTTTAAAAAATTTCATTACCGCCTTTCCTCCCATAAATTATTAAAAAATATAATTATTACTCACATAATATTTGACTTTTTGCTATATTTCTGCCACACTATTCATGTAAGTTTTTTATTATTACTAACTATTGTATAATGATTTTAGAATTATATCACAGAAAATAATTTAACTCAATGTATTAAACAACATTAACAAAATATTAATAATTATGGGCAGAAACCATTTCCATACATAATAACCAGAGAAAGGAAAATACTTATGGGTAAAATAAAAAATTCCAGGTACATAAGCCTGTTTTTAGCAGCAGGCATTGCATTTACAGGCACATGTGCAAGCGTTTCTGCTGCACAGGACAGCAATACTGAAACCCTTAATATACTGTCAAGGGTTATAGAAAGTGAAAATAACGGGCTTTTAAGGTATTCTTATGTAAATGAAGATGGCAGTAAACAAGCTCTTTCTTCATCTATGCCAGATGAGGAAAATGGTTTAAGGCAGGCGTCAAACCTGCCATCTAAATATGACCTGCGCACCAGCAGCCTGTCAACACCAGTCAAAGACCAGGGTGTTACTGGCGCATGCTGGGCATTTGCTGCAATTAAGGCTTCAGAGTCAAATTCAATACTTAAAAATATTACTGAAAGCAATAGTACTGATTTCTCAGAAAGCCACCTTACATGGTATTCATATAACAGCATTACAGACAGGGCAAATACCATGTATGGCGATAGCATAACACCTGTTTCAGCGCCATTAAATATACCACATATTTTCCAGCCATTTGAAAATACATCTTCCACAAGCCCTACAGCATACGATATTGGCGGAAATGCCCTTACAGCAATAGCTACACTTGCACAGTGGTCAGGAATAGAAACAGAAGAAAATGCACCATTTACAGCAGGAAGCTACAAGGAAGAGTATGAAATGGCAAACAGAATGGCAGCAGGCAGTGGCACTTCCCGTTACAGTTCTGTTGCACATCTGCAAAATTCTGAATGTTATGATAACGGCTCCAGGACACAGGTCAAAAAAGCACTGATGGAACATGGCGCTATTGATATATCTATGTTCTATGACGAATGCGGATTTGAAAATAATACGCTTAATGGCAAATCTTTCTACCAGAAAAAATATACTGGCGCAATGGCGCAGCGCATGGCTAACCATTGTGTAACTATAGTTGGATGGGATGACAGTTATTCAAAAAACAACTTCAGGAACAGGCCTTCTGGTAATGGAGCATGGCTTATTGCCAACAGCTATGGCTCAAAATATAATGACAATGGGTACTTCTGGTTATCATATTATGAACCATCAATATGTGATATTTTTACATTTGATATAGAGCCTGCTTCAAACTATGACAATAACTACCAGTATGACGGGATTGGGTATGGTGATACAGTTTATATAAAAAATAAAAATATCCAGGGCGCAAATGTATTCAAAGCAGACAATGACAGCGCACAGGAGTTGAAAGCCGTATCATTCTATACACTTACAGACAAACAGGCATACAATATTAAAATATATAAAAATATTTCTGGCAGTTCACCTGTAAAGGGCAAACTTGTTAAAGGATGTACAACAAACGGGACTGCCCAGTTCAGCGGATACCATACAGTAACCCTGCCGGAAAGCTGTATAATTAATCCTGGCGAAAAATTCTCTGTTGTTATAACTTATAAATACAACTCTTCTACTGGCAACCAGGCATTCCTTCCAGTAGAAGGACAGGATATACCATCAAGCAGCGTAAGATTTAACTACTCATCCAAAAAAGGGCAGAGCTACTATTATCTCAACAAAAAATGGCATGACGCATCATCAAAGGGATTAAATAATATATGTATTAAGGCATTTACAACTGATTTAGACAAAACTAATGTAACTCCATCTGCTACACCAGTGGCAACAGGAACGCCATCACCATCTGTTACGCCTGGGGCAGTAACAAGCCCATCACCTGCTGGAAGCATGAAACCAGCAGTTACCAGTGAACCACCCAGAACAAGTGAACCGCCTGCTACAACAGCCGCTCCTGGCACAAGTGCAATTCCAGTCCCTACTGGTTCACTTGTCCTTAACACATCCAGGCTAAAAATATCCAGGGATTCTGTTACACTGGGCAGGAATGAAAATTATAAACTGGACGTTTCAATAAGCGGCGGGGCATCAAGTTTATCATTAAAAGATATAAGATATACAAGCAGCAACAATAAAATTGCTGTTGTAGACAGTTCTGGTGTAGTTACTGCAAAGTCTGCCGGCACTACAGTTATAACAGCATTTACAGACAGGGGGGCTGAACCTGCAAGAATAGAAATTATTGTTAAAAAAGCACCATCTAAAATTAAACTGGCAGCACCTCCACACAAAAAAATTAAAAGAGGCAGTACTTTTAAAATTATAGCAAAAGTTCCAGCTGGAAGTGCAAGTTACCATTTTAAGTATTCCTCTTCTAACAAAAAGGTTGCCAAGGTCAGTAAAACCGGAAAGGTGACAGCAGTAAAAAAAGGAACAGCAGTAATAACTGTAAAGACGTATAATAATAAAAAAGCAATAATAAAAATAACTGTAAAATAAGGCAGGTATAGTAAAGAAGTGGTAATAGAAATGAAAGAAAAGAATAAAGGGATATTATGTATAATATGTGCAGCGTTTTTCTTTGCGCTTATGAATTTATTTGTTAAGATGTCAGGCGGTATCCCAACTTTACAGAAAACATTTTTCAGGAATATTGTTGCTGTATTTTTTTCGCTTGCACTAATAATTAAAAACAATGTAAAAATATCTGGATGCAAAGGAAACTGGCACCTGGTATTTTTACGTTCAGTTTTTGGCACTCTTGGACTTGTGTTTAACTTTTACGCAATTGACCATTTAAATATTTCTGATGCATCAATGCTTAATAAACTTTCACCATTTTTTGCCATACTGTTCTCTTATTTTATATTAAAAGAAAAAGCAGAACTTTACCAGCTTGCCTGCGTTTTTGCTGCACTTGCAGGTACTTTATTTATATTAAAACCAGGATTTTTAATGCCCTCTGGCAACAGCCCATTTATACCATTCCCTGCACTTATGGGTCTTTTAGGCGGCATGGGTGCTGGCATGGCTTATACACTGTTGCGGAAGGCTGCTGGAAGGGGTGTGCCAGGCAATTTTATTGTATTTTTCTTTTCATTATTTTCATGCCTGTGTTCACTTCCATACTGCATAACCAGCTATACCCCGATGGACTTAAAACAACTGGCATTCCTGCTTCTGGCAGGGCTTGCTGCTACAGGAGGACAGTTCTCAATTACTGCTGCCTACACATTTGCACCAGCTAATGAACTGTCAGTCTATGACTATTCCCAGGTAATATTCGCAGGCATACTGGGATTTCTATTCCTTGGTGAAATTCCAGACATATTAAGTTATATTGGATATGTGGTTATAATAAGTGCATCAGCCGTCATGTTCGTCCTGCGTAACAGGCGGGATACCTAATGTATCAGCAAAAAACTCAGGGCACATATCTAAAAGTGTATTTCCTTCCCTTTCAGGGCTGAACAGGTCAAGTACAGGTTTCATAACACGCCCGAATTTTTCAGGGTCTTTGGACAGACGGAGTATTTCAGCAGTATTTACAGCATCTGAAAGCGCTGTATGTTCTGCTCCTGTAAACTTATAGTCTGCTGCCTGTACTGCCTGTTTTAACTTAATCTTCTTTTCAATCCTTAAAAGCTTGCTGTATTCAAGCTGGAAATCTATCCAGTTCGCCGCCATCCTTCCTATAATCTTGCCTTTATAACCTTTAAAATCTGCCTCCACCTGGAACTGGTGGATATCGGACATGCTCCATGAATAAAAAGTTGTCTTTTCAGTGCCTATCCATTTGCTAAAATCATCCAGTGCCTCAAAAAAGCAAGGCGCACCCTCAAGTTTATCATCTGTAATGCCAGTAAGCTTTATTATCCTGCTGTTCATTTTACCAAATGAAGGGCTTACATAAGTCTGGTACTGGTCAGTTACATCAAATTTATCATCCATCTTTACAGCACCAATTTCTATAAGTTCACTCGACAGCTTTTTATCTTCGTGATACTGTTTATCTATTTTATTCATCTCTAAATCTATCATGATATGGTTCACAAGTCCACTTCCTTCCGCCAATTATATATATTGTAGCACAAATTTCACAATATTTAAACATTTTATTAATTTTGCACTAATTATCCAATTTTTTTTGTATATTTTCCCAATGCCGCTTATGCTGTCTTCTGTAATTCTGTCCACTTTTGTGAAAATATTATAAAATAAAAAATTTTTTCTGCTTTAAACATTGTTTACTTTTTACATTGGTTTTTCGTCCAAAAGCCCTGTAAAATTGACTTTTTTGTAATTTTGTGCTAAATTAGCTTATGTAATATTAAAGATTATTGTAGACATACAACGAAAGGCAAAGGTGAAAAATGAGCCAGACAGATATAAACAAGGTAAAGTTATCCGTTGATAAAAATATTGGCAGTAAAGTTAAAGTCCGTGCAAACCGGGGCAGACATAAAATTGATGTAACTGAAGGTGTTATATGCCAGACTTATCCAAGCATATTTCTTATCCAGGTCGAAAATAAACTGGATAACACTGTCCACACAATTTCTTTCAGCTATACAGACGTATTAACCAAAGACGTACAGATGCAGCTTATATAACAATATATTATACTTATAACAACAGGAGTAATCTTTATTAAAGATTACTCCTGTTGTATTTACATGTCAAACTTCATAACAACTTTGGTACCAAATCCATAGTTGCTTGTAATATTAATACTGCCACCAAGTGAAACAACATTGTGGCGGATAACATCCATACCTACACCACGCCCTGAATAATCATTCGCTTCCTCTGTTGTACTTATACCGCTTACAAAAAGCAGGTTAATTATCTCTTCTTCTGTGTATTCCTCTTCAGGTTTCTTTAAAAGGTTATTTTCTTTTGCACTTTTAAGAACCGCTTTTTTGTCAATTCCTGCACCATCATCCTCAACAGATATTGTCAGTTTTCCATCTTTATTTTCAAAACCAAGCCTTACAATTCCAACTGGTGCTTTGCCCATACGGTCACGCTCATCCATATCTTCAATACCATGGTCAACTGCATTTCTTATAACATGCACAAGCGCACTTGATATCTTCTCTCTTTTGGATTTATCAACAAGAGAACTGGCGCCTCTTGTTATAAGTTTAACTGGTTTGTTAAGCGTCCTGGACATTTCATCCACAACAAGTTCCATTTTCTGGGCTACTGCAACAAAATCTGATTTTGTAAGATGGTCTGCTGCAACCAATAATTCATGTTTTATATTTTTCAGCATCATTAAATCTTTGTGCCTGATTTCTATGCTCCTGTCACCTTTAAAGCGTTTTTCTATAGTTTCCATAAAACTATTATAGTGCTTTATGCTTTTATACATCCTGTTAATATCATCCTGTTTTACCAATACCACCTCACTGCCAGAAGATGGAGTTTCAATCTTTGGCTTCTCAGATGCTTTTTTCTCTTCCGGTTTCTTCTCTGGAACAGAAGCGCTTTCTGTATCAGCAGCAATATAATATACCTGTCTTGGCTTTTTGCCTGCCTCTTCATGTACAGGCTGTGTATCGTCATGGTCTTCTTTATTATACTCTTTCTTCAGCCTTTCAAGGTAATTCTTAATATCATCCTCTAAATCCTTATGGTCTTGTTCTAGTTTTACGCCTTTAGCAAACTTCTCAATATCTTCTGAGATATAGTTAGTATAATTTGCTATTATTTTATCAAAACATTCTTTATCTGTAATATCAATTTTATTGTTCCTGAAAAAAACAAGCAGACTTTCAAAAACCCTGCTAGGTACTGCAATAGTATCTAAAAGCATCATTGTAGAATCCGCTTTCATCGTATGTACAACACGGAAAACCTTTTTAATATAATCTGCATTATAAGTCTGGCAGTCTTTATAAGTTTTTATTATGCTGTTTAATTCGTTAGTTAAAGATACTGCCTCCTCATAGAAGATTTCCATCATAGAATCCACAATACATTCCTCCTAATCCTTACTATACCTGCCTTGCTGCCTTCTAAGGCAGACGCATCTGTTTATGGACTTTATTAAATATCTCCATCATATGTGGGTCAAATCTTTTTCCTGTTCCATCATGCATTATTTTAAGGCTTTCTTCATTGGAATATGCCTTTCTATAACACCTGTCACGGTTCAATGCATCATATACATCCACTATAGCCATAATTCTTGCAGAAAGTGGTATTTCATCACCTGCAAGCCCATATGGATAACCTGTTCCATCCCAGTTTTCATGATGATATCTTGCAATATCCACTGCCATATCAACAAGCTCATTATTGCCACTATATTTATATATTTTCTCAAGCTGTTTAGCGCCTTCTTCTGTATGTTTTTTGACAACCTCCCACTCTTCTGGTGTAAGAGTGCCTTCTTTTAAAAGTATATTATCCCTTATTGCAAATGTTCCTATATCATGCAGCTGCGAAGCAACTTCTATTGTATCAATAAAATTGCTGGTTATCTTTTTATCAAATCTTGGTGAAAACTGAAGGCTCATAGCCAGTATCCTGCAATTAGCGCCTACCATACGCAGATGACCGTCACCATTACCATACCGTGATTCAAGCAGGCTTGCAAGCGCATAAAAAATATTATTCTGCTCTTCTGCAACAAGCTGTATCTGGGAATTTACTACTTTATGAAGCTTTTTATTATAAGTTTCAAGCTCCTGCTGCATCTTGTAAATCTTAAGATGTGTATTCAGCCTTAACGTAACCTCTTCTTTCTCAAATGGTTTTGCTATATAATCAACTGCACCAAGCTTAAACCCTTTTATTTTATCCTCAACAGAATCAAGGGCAGATATAAAAATTATTGGTATATCCCTTGTTTTTACATCAGCTTTAAGCATTGAACAGAAATCAAATCCATTTATATCTGGCATTGTTATATCAAGCAGGATAATATGCGGGCTTTTCTGGTTTATCGCTGCCAAAGCCTGTTTTACACTTATAACAGGACGTGGTATATATCCTGCCGATTTTATTATTTCTGATAAAAGCACCAGGTTTGCTGAAACATCATCCACTATAAGAATATTTGGCTTTTGCTCATTATTTGCAGGCATATATTTATCCCTCCTCTTCACCAAATGCCTCAATTAAGGCTTTCTTAAGTTCATCATACTGTTCAATGGCGGCTTCATGTGCTCCCTTCCTTACAGTCATCTGCAGACGGAAAGCTTTTCTTTTAAGATTCATGGTATCTTCTGCAACAAGCTGTTTTATATTATCTGCAAATGTATCTGCCCTGTCCCAGTTCTCCATTTCAATGCAAATAACCAGTTTCTCCATATTTGAATTAATCTCTTTAATGTTTTCAGCAGAACCAAGTATATAAAGTTCTGTTCCTTCTTCTTCTTCATCAGAAATATTCCCAAGATTGAATAAATATGAACTTTCTTCCATATTTTCTGTTTCAATGCTGGTATCTGGCTCTGTCTTTTTCACCCTTACTGAAAATGAAAATGTGCTCCCCCTGCCTTTTTCACTTTCAACATTAACACTTCCGCCCATCATTTCTACAAGGTCTTTAACGATACTAAGCCCAAGGCCTGTACCTCCAAACCTTCTTGTTATTGATGCATCAACCTGTGAAAAGCTCTTGAACAGTTTATCCATTTCTTCTTCTGCTATACCTATCCCTGTATCAATAACCATAAAAAACAGCTCAAACTCTTCATCCAGGTCAACTGTTTTTACAACATTTATAACTATCTGGCCTACACTTGTAAACTTGACTGCATTAGATAAGAGATTGTTTAAAACCTGTGTAATCCTTAATTCATCCCCTATCATCCTGTCTGGAATATCTGCCGAAACATTGCATATAAGTTTAATTCCCTTTTCCTCAACCTGTGGCATATTTACTTTAACAAGCTTATCCATCATCTGGTGGAAACTGAACTCATTGTATTCAATAGTAAACTTGCCTGACTGTAATTTTGAAAAGTCCAGGATATTATTTATAATTTTAATCATATTAGAACAGCACTGTTTAATAATATCAATTGATTCCTTCTGTTCATCAGTTAAATCAGTTGCCAGTAAGTTCTGTGCAAGCCCCATCACACCATTTACAGGTGTCCTTAATTCATGTGTAACATTAGCGACAAACTCATTACGCTCCTTATGGATTTCCTCAACTTCTACTTTAGCAGAAATAAGGTCTTTAGCTGTTTCTTTATATTTGCCTATATTACGTGCACAGCACATGCCATAGCACCCTGTTTCTTCCTCATCAAGAAAACATATATAAGCACTTGCTGTTATACATGTCTGGTTCTTTCTGTATACTGCCGTCTCAAAACGTTCTTTTTCAGGCTTTCCTGCCAGCTTTACCCTTCCATCTTCAACTTCAAAAACTGAACGGAAAATCTCTTGTATAAATAAAGCTTCTTCCTCTTCGTACTCAAGCTGGCTTGTAACAAGATGGTTTCTCTCACAAACAAAACCATCTGGCTCAAAGAAAAAAATCATTTCTTCTGGCACATCTAACAAAGACCTATACCGCTCCATCCTTTGTTCAAAACTAAAAAACTCCCCCATCGTATCACACCTCCGCTAAATACAAGCGCTCTCTAAAAATACATATTTATATAAGTGGTTAAACATTTGCACCACAACACTTTTTATATTTCTTGCCGCTTCCGCATGGACAGGGGTCATTCCTTCCAATTTTCTTTTCTTTAACTACAGTCCCTGACTTTTTCTGTTTCAGGTAAAGTTCCTTCCTGCGCTCCTCTGTAAGAAGGGTATTCCATGCAGGAAGCCCATAAAGCCAGTCTGCCTTTGCTTCAACCATATTGTAATAAAGCTTTTCTAAATCTATATCCAGTTTTACTTCTGTGTCCTCTGTCATATCCTCAACCGGATTTGGTTCTTTAAGACTTTCATTAATGCCATCAAGAAACCCAACCATGTATTTAAGTTCCATATTGTATTTCTGTGCAAGTTCCCCCACAGTACCGCTGACAATATCAGATGGGTCCGCAAGAAGCTGCTCATAAACAGCTTTCTCCTCCTTAAAATATTTATCCCAGATAGCTTTTCCTGCTTTAGAATTAATGTCTACGCCATATGCGTATTCTCTCCAGTCCTGTAATAATCCCATAGTACCGTCCTCTCTTAACTAAAATAAATAAATTAATGATTATCTAATTATACCATTAGCAACTTAAAGTGTAAAGCCTGAAAGATGAAAAGACGTCCGTTTCATAAATTTCCAGCTATCCTGTGTTTGTGTAAAAACGGACACAAGGTTTTAGTTGTCCGTTTGACAGCAAAAGAAAAGCTGCCACATTTTACTGTAGCAGCCTGTTAATCCAATATATTCTAATTATACAAGTTCAATAAGCACTTCCATTGCAGCGTCGCCCCTGCGTGGCCCAATCTTAATAATACGTGTATAACCACCATTTCCATTACGCTGGGCGTACTTTGGCCCGATTTCATCTAAAACCTTTGAAGCAACGTCTACTGTTTTAGTATTTTTCTTGCGGCCTTTAACTTCTTTTGGCACTTCTGTTACTTTATAAAGTGTCTTGCTCATCTGTTTTCTGGCATGAAGCCTTGAAGGCTGGTCTTTCCTGATTTCCTTCTGTACTTCATCATATACAGTAACTTTCTTGCCATCTACTACTTCTTTAATCCTTTTGCCATCCTTGTCCTTACGTGGGACTTTAGCAGTTACTGTAACTGTATCATAGTTATTACATTCTTTTATACCTAAAGCAATAATTTTCTCTGCAATCTTGCGGATTTCTTTTGCTTTCGCCTCTGTTGTAATAATCCTGCCATGATACAGAAGATTAGTTACCTGGTTGCGGAGCAATGCTTTTCTCTGGCTGGAAGTTCTTCCAAGTTTTCTATAGCCTGCCATTTGTTTACCTCCTAATTATCGTCACCTAAGTTAAGTGAAAGCCCTAACTCTTTTAACTTAGCTAATACCTCTTCTAAAGACTTACGTCCAAGATTTCTTACCTTCATCATATCTTCAGATGTGCGGTTACAAAGTTCTTCAACAGTATTAATACCTGCCCTCTTAAGACAGTTATATGAACGTACTGACAGCTCAAGCTCATCAATATTCATTTCAAGGACTTTGTCCTTGTCATTCTCCTCTTTCTCTGCCATAACAGGGATATTTGAAGTCTTGTCAGAAAGATTGATAAAGGATTTCAAATGGTCACTTAAAACCTTTGCAGCAAGGCTTACCGCATCGCTTGGCTCAATAGTGCCATTTGTATATACATCTAATGTCAGCTTATCGTAATCAGTAATCTGCCCAACACGGGTATTCTCAATCTTGATGTTCACTCTCTCTACCGGTGTAAAGATAGAATCAATTGCAATAACATTAAGCGGCAAATCTTCCCTTTTATTCTTCTCTGAACTGATATAACCACGGTTGTTTACAATTGTCATCTCGATATAAAGCTTGCAATCAGGCCCACCGCTCAATGTAGCAATAACCTGGTCCGGGTTCATTATCTCAATGTCGGAATCCACCTGGATATCTGCTGCTGTAACTACACCTTCACCAGATGCTTCTACATAAGCAGTCTTAACCTCATCAAACTCACTATTGTTTTTAATAGCGAGGCTTTTAATATTCATTATAATCTCTGTTACATCTTCCTTAACACCAGGAATTGCAGCAAATTCATGAACTACACCATCAATCTTAATATGACTGACAGCCGTACCCGGTAATGATGAAAGCATAATTCTTCTAAGAGAATTACCCAAAGTTGTACCATATCCTCTTTCAAGAGGTTCTACAATAAAACGTCCATATCTCTTATCTTCTGAAATCTCAGCAATCTCAATATTTGGTTCTTTAAAATCAAGCACTCCAAGTACCTCCTTTTGGGTGTTATGCTTACATACTCACAGATTAATATTACTTAGAATATAACTCGACGATAAGCACTTCATTAACAGGAACATCAATCTGTTCTCTTGTTGGGACTTCTTTAACAACACCGGAAAGGTTTTCATGGTCAGCCTCAAGCCACTCAGGAACTATCCTTCCGCCTGTAACTTCAAGAATATCTTTGTATCTCTGTTTACCTTTATGCTTTTCCTTGATTTCAATTACATCCCCTGGCTTTACCTGGTATGAAGGTATAGTAACACACTTGCCATTTACAAGTACATGCTTATGTCCTACAACCTGCCTTGCTTCTTTCCTTGTACGTCCGTAACCCATCCTGTAAACAACATTGTCAAGCCTGAGTTCAAGAATAATCATAAGGTTTTCACCAGTTGTACCATACTTTAATTTCTGGGCTTTAGCAAAATTATTTCTAAAAGGTTTTTCAAGTACACCATATATGAATTTAGCTTTCTGCTTTTCTTTTAACTGAAGTCCATACTCACTCTGTTTCCTGCCAGCCCTGGCATTTCTGTTAGACTTCTTATCTATTCCCATAAATACAGGGTCAATTCCAAGACTTCTGCACCTTTTGAGCACTGGCGTCATATCTCTTGCCATGTCTATTCCTCCTATAATATCCAATCAATTATTATAAAACCTGTTTTATAAATTACACACGGCGGCGCTTTGGTGGCCTGCATCCGTTATGTGGCACAGGGGTTACATCCCTGATGCTTGTAACATCAATTCCACATGCCTGTAATGCACGTATTGCAGCTTCACGTCCTGAACCTGGCCCTTTAACCATAACATCTACAGAAGACAGTCCATGAGGAAGTGCTGCCTTAGCAGCTGTTTCTGCTGCCATCTGTGCTGCATATGGTGTTGACTTCTTAGAGCCCCTGAAGCCTAACCCGCCTGCACTTGCCCAGGAAATTGCATTTCCTTCAGCATCTGTAAGCGTAACTATTGTATTATTAAAGGAAGACTGGATGTGTGCCTGTCCATGTCCGACATTTCTTTTGACACGCTTTTTGCTTACCTTTTTTGTAACCTGTTTAGCCATTGTCAAACCCTCCTAGTTAGATTTGTACATATTATATCTTAATTATTTCTTCTTATTTGCGACAGTACGCTTTGGTCCTTTACGGGTTCTTGCATTAGTCTTAGTCTTCTGTCCACGTACAGGCAAACCTTTTCTGTGCCTGATACCCCTGTAGCATCCGATTTCCTGTAACCTCTTAATATTTAATGCAATTTCCCTGCGCAAATCACCTTCAACTGTCTGTGTAGCGTCAATGACGTCACGGATACGTGAAACCTCTTCATCTGTAAGGTCTTTTACACGTGTGTCAGGATTGACTTTAGCTTCTGCTAAAATACGGTTGGAACTGGCCCTGCCAATGCCATAAATATAGGTAAGCCCGATTTCAACACGCTTTTCTCTTGGTAAATCTACACCACTAATACGTGCCATGTATACTTTACACCTCCGTTATTTTCTATAAATTAATAAGTTAAATAAATGATTACAGTGCAACTGCACTGCCAGCCGCTTTAAATTGTAGCCTTACAGCATAGACTTATTTATATGGCTGCCTGCGAAATGACAGCCGGTATATGCCGCAGTCATCAATCTGCCGTTGGTAAGGCCAGCAAAGGATGAAATGACACATCCTTATGCTGAAATGGTTAACCACTCCATTTACAATATCATAGTACATTTAAGTACCATAACGAACAGAAAGCAAGATTTATCTTAATAACAGAAAAACCAAAGAACTAAGCTTTGGCTTCCGTTGTCTAATTAGCCTTGTCTCTGTTTGTGTCTGGGATTTTCACAGATAACTCTGATTCTTCCCTTTCTTTTGATGACCTTACATTTCTCGCAAATTGGTTTTACTGAAGATCTAACTTTCACAGCAATAACCCCCTTTCATAAAGTCCAGTTGCTAGTTTATCATAATCTTCCAGTTGTTGCAAGCCTTTTTTAATTTTTAAATATGAAAATATCAAAATTTATTGCAAAACCGTTGTAACTATAGTATAGTAAATTATATATTGTATAATATGGCAGTAATTTTTAATAACCCTGTCCTAATAATATAACTTATTTACAAAAACTACACACTACATAGTGTTTCTAAAATGGTAACATATATAAAAATATTGATATATAATAAAGAATATACAGTATTCAAAATGGAACCATGATGAGGAGGAACAGTAATGGGAAATCAACTGGTATGGGAAGACAGGTTTAACATTGGTGTAGACTTTATTGACAACGAACACATGAAACTTTTTAAAATAATGAATAAACTTTTTATATTCAGTGAAAATAAAAATAAAAGTTCATGGGCCTGCCAGGAAGGAATAAAATATTTTAAAGACCATGCATTAAAGCATTTTGCAGAGGAAGAGGCATATATGGCATCCATTTCTTATAAAGAACTAGAAACCCACAAACGCCTGCATGAAGACTTCAGGATGCATATCCTCCCTGCACATGAAAAAGAACTTGAACAAAGCAATTACTCTGAAGATGCAATAAACCATTTTCTAGGTGTATGCGCTGGATGGCTTATTAGCCACACTCTGACAGAAGACCATGCAATAGCAGGTAACGAAATGACCAAATGGTCAAATCTTCCACCTGGGGAAGAACTTGCTGCTACCAGACAGATAATACTAGAGCTTTTATATGACCTGTTCCGCCTTGACGCACAAGTAGTCAGTGAAACTTATGGTGGTGAAAGGTTTGGGCATGGAATATACTACCAGCTTATATATTATACTGGAAATGGGGAACAGCAGGAAATTATCCTGGTTTTTGAAAAAAAACTTTTAATTGATACCATTGGCAAGCTTATGGGCAGCCAGCCTGGCAAAGTGGATGTTATGATTATGAATGCTGCCAGGTTTGTAGCAAAACAATTTGTAGAATGTATAAAACAGCATTTTACATCTAAGGAAATTTATAAAATAAAAAGCGAAAACCTGATGTCATATGAACAGTTCCAAAAAACATTTAAAAACCAGGTTCCAAAATACAGCCTGCTGTTTAATACTGGTGCAGGCTATTTCGCATATTGTGCAATGACGCCACATGCTGTAAAAAGAGCAGTCAGAACCTCTATTAAAACAGAAAATGCCATGGCAGGGGTTAAAGAATATCTTGCGCATAATGAACTAGAAAACAACAGCGGCAAAAAGAAACTGCTTATTGTTGATGATTCTGATACAATATTGCAGTTTATGAAAAAACTGCTTCAAAGGGATTACCAGGTTGACACTGCTAATTCCGGGGTATCTGCAATAAGATGCATAACACTGGAGCGTCCTGACCTTGTACTGCTAGACTATGATATGCCAGTCTGTAATGGTGCACAGGTACTTCAGATGATACGTTCTGAAACTGCATTTGGGGATATTCCAGTTATGTTCCTTACAGGCAGGGCTGATACAAATACTGTAAATAAAATAATACCTATGAGGCCCGAAGGCTATATGTTAAAAACATTAAAACCTGGCCAGATAAAAAAGACTATTGATAATTATTTTATCAGGCAGAAATAAATACACCATCCATAAAACATACAGCAGGGAAAGCCTTTATTTTAAAGGATTTTCCTGCTTTTTTCATTAATACTGCTATTGCTTATAACACAACACAAACCTTTTTTATATTATAAACCCCAAATAACTCCACCATATCCTGGCTTATAACTTCACCGCACACGGCTATTGGCACAGCTGGCGGGCATGACACTGTTTCCGCCGCACATATGCGTCCTAGTGACTTTTTAGCATCTATTAACACTGATGGTGAAAAGACAGCTTCGCGTATTGTCATTTCCCGTTTTGGAGATTTTAATGAAATTTGCGGCATTACAATACTGTCCTTCTTATTATGTATTAAAAATGTACTAAAAGCCCATTTCCTTATTCTTTCAAAATCTTCTTTTGTATTTTCTGGCGTAACCATAAGCACAACATATTCTATATCTGCATATTCACACTCAATTCCATACCCCCTCATTTCAGCACCTGTTTCCATGCCTGTATACCCTGCACATGCTGTATTTATAACTATTTTTAAAGGTTCTGTTTCAATTATGCATATGCCTTTGCCCTTTAAATCTTCTTTAATATTGTTTACAGTATTTATACAGGCATACAGCCTTTCCCTGTAGTTTCCTGCAATGTATTTATTACATAAATCAAGTGACTGTAACACAAGATATGAAGGGCTTGTTGAGCCAAACAGCGCAATAGCACGCCGGGCAGTTTCCAGATATCTTTCTTTATAACTGCCAGATATATGCAAGTATGCACCCCCCGTAAGCACGGGAAGTGTTTTATGGGCAGAATCACAGCATATTGCAGCACCAAGTTTTATTGGATGCTGGCTTTCTTCTAAAAATGCAAGGTATGCGCCATGTGCATTATCTACAACAAGTGGCAGGGAATATTTTTCACAAACATCTGCAATGCCTTCTATGCCAGTAATATCCCCAAGATATCCAGGTGATGTAATATAGACTGCTATAGGATAATCCCTTCCATCTTCTTTCTTATCTTTAAGTATATTTTCTATATCCTGTGAAGTTACCAGGCTTTTGCATATATTGCCTGGCCTGTTATTAATTATAAACTCTGTTTCTATTCCAAGAAGTGCACATGCATCAACCATCGAACGGTGTACATTTCTTGCTGCAAGTATATATTCATTACCTCTGCTGCCACGTTTCCTTGCATCTTCAAGAACTGCCATAAGCATTGCCTTAATGCAGAGTGAAGAACCTTCTGTGGAATAAAGTGTGCTGCCTGTGCAAAAAAGGTGTGATGCATTATCCTGGCTTCCTGCAATAACCCCGCTAGCCATGCTTAATACATCAGCACCTTCTATTTCTGTTATATCACGGCATTCACATCCAAGAAATGGCTTCCCTTTATGGCCTGGCATATGGAACCTGGACATCCTGGAGGACATATAATTTGTAACAAAACTATATATTGGGGTTTCCATGTCCTAATCCTCCATGCCTGGTCTTTTTACAGCTTTTTTGCCAATAACAGACCCCATCTGTACTACTGTTTCATATCCATACATGCTGTTATCCAGTATTTCTTTATCTATTGCCACCCTGTCCTTTGCAAATGCAAGGATAACCGTAGAGCCGCCATATTCAAATCTGCCCTTTTCCTGTCCACGTACAGCATGTATTTCATCATTATAATTGTAAATCCTGCCTACAAGCATTGCGCCAACTTCCATCATAAGGACTTTGCCAAAATTTTTACTGTAAAGTATTGAAAATTCCCTCGAATTTTCCTTATAAACCGGATATTTCCCACATGCTATGGGATTAACTGTATGCAGCACACCAGGTATTTTATAATTCTTTTTCTGTTTTCCTTCATCAATATACGAATACCTGTGGTAATCATCCACACAAAGCCTGAATATACAGAGAGTACCGCCTTTATAGTACTGTGCCAGTTTATGGCTTTTTACAAGGCTCTCCATACTATAATATGTGCCTTTAACCATAAAGGCAGAATTTTCCCCAATCCTATAAACACTAAGTTTTGCATCACAAGGTGAACATAAATCTTCTTCTTTTGCAGAAAAAGCCCTTCTGCCCTTTTTTATTTTACGTGTAAAAAATTCATTAAAACTGCTATATTCACACTTCTCATAATCTTCCATATTTATATTGTTACATTTAATAAATGGCTTAACCAATGGCACTGAAAGGCCTGAATCCATAAAATATCCTGTTGCTTTTGATACATATGGGTTTACAAGTGCTTTTAATAAAATACTGCCTGGTTTTGTCTGGTATAAAAAATGCAGGATACTGTCCTGTATACCTTTTTTACCAGCATGGACACGTTTTCTTTCACTGGCCAAATCCAACACCTCCCCCTATAATGGGTATATAAGCACACCAAATAACTTCTTAAGCACTGGCCAAAGCGGCATTTCTGGAAACCTGAGCTTTGGAATTTTATAACTTGAAAATATTATTATAATAAGTACTGCTGCTGCAACTACCGCCACAAGCAGGAAAAGCATAACATTGTTTGGCTTTTTCAGCTTGAAGTCAACAATAAATAAAGTACCTACAATAAATAATACAAAGTGCAGCACTACTATAAATGCAATTTCTGGTATAAATGTCTGCAATAAAAATACTATCGGAAGTATAACTGCCATTGAAGTAATAGGCAGCCCATGATAGTATTTATTAGTGCCTTCTTCACTTGCCTGCCTCCTTGTTTCAAGCACGTTAAAAAACGCAAGCCTTATAACTGAACATACACAGTAATACCCTGTAAGAAGTGAGCCAACCGTGCCTCTTACACCTATAAGGAAACATATCATTGCAGGAAACATTCCAAAACATAATACATCACACAATGAATCAATCTGTATGCCAAAAAGCTTCTCATCTTCTGTCCTGTCCTTTTTGCTTCTGGCAATTTTGCCATCAAACATATCACACAGGCCTGAAAGTGCAAGACACAAAATAGCAGTCCGGAACCTTCCGCCAAAAGCCTGTATCATGCCAAATACAGATATCAGCAGGCTGATATATGTAAGAATTACTGTATAATTATAAAATCCAATCATCTTATTGTATTCCTTTTCTGTATATTATTTAATATTTCACCGTTCTGGCGGCCTTGCTGCCCTGTCCAGTTTAAAATATGCAATAACTGACATAACAGCACTTATAAAAAGCTGTGTATAATAGCTTATCCCTCTGCTTGCAATCATTACTGGAAGTGCAAGGTTTTCCCCACATAAAGGGGTAAATATCTCTTTAAAAAGCTTTTCTGTAATTCCCATTCCGCCTGGAAGCGGAAGCATATCAACAGCAACTGAAATCATTGCCTGGAGTCCTGTTATTGCAAAAAAACCTGCATCTGCTGTATTAAACGAAACACATACAGCATATGTTACAGCAAACAAAATTATGCGCTGGAATGCTGTTATACAGAATACATTATATATTACAAACTTATGTGATGCAAAATAACCTGCACTGTCCTTGTATCTTTCCATTGCAATGGCAAGCCTGTCCATATACTTCTGGCTGTTTTTTACATTAAACACCCTGCCGGCTGCCCTTATTATAAAAGCAGCCGTATTTTCAGCAAATACAGGGTTAAATACAAATATAAACATTGCAGCTATACATATAACATTTAATGCCATGCCAAGCACACACCACCCGGTTACAGGTTCCAGGTAAACCATAATCCTTGCCGGACGTAGTATAAATATTAATGCACCAATAGCTACAAGCACCAGTTTATATGTAATTGTTACTATAACAAGAACCATAGTTGATACTGTAAGCGGCAGACCGTCTTTTTTCATAAAATAAAGCTGTGCAGGCTGCCCTCCTGAAGCAGATGGTGTAACAAGACAGAAAAAAAATCCTATAAATGAATATAAACAGCAGTGTGAAAACAGTACATTTTCCCCAAGGCCCTTAAGCATATAGTATATAACAACAGACTCACACTCAATAAAAACCACTACAAATAAGACACCTGCAAGCCAGTACCTTATATCTGCACTTTTCATATAACCAATAATAGAAGAAAGGTCTTCATTATGAAATACTGAATATACCGTTATTATAAATACTACAGCTAAAAATAAAGCATTAAAAATATTCCTGTTCTTCTTCCCCGTCATAAACAATATCCCCAAAAACTTTTGCATTTAATTTGTCAAAAATTTTACCAGTTTTTCTATATAACTTTGTGCTCCTGCCTATACAAAGACAGACTTCCGCAATAAGCACCCCTGCAATTACATCCACTATATAGTGCTGTTTTGTAAATTGTGTAGATATAAAAACCAATATAGCAAATATACACGAAAATCCCCTGTACCACAATGGTATATTCTGCCTCCCCCTTATGCCTATATAGCAGAACCAGCTTACAAGACAGTGTATTGATGGGAAAAGGTTTGTTGCAGGGTCTGCCATATAGATAAATTTCATAATACTGTCTGCAACCCCATTTCCTGTAACTTCAGGCCTTATATTAGTTGTTGGCATAATTATAAAAAATACCATACATATTATTCTTGAAAGATAATCTGCTGTTGCAAATTTAAACCACTCATCACGCCCTTCACGCGTAATTATTATATAATTAGCTGCCCAGAATGCAAAGCACACAACATAAACTAAAACCCATCCTGTGACAAATGGTACATTGTAGTCAAATGAAGTTGATAAATCATAGTGTTTTGTGTTCTTCATTAAAATCTGCGTGCCAGTATATACCAGAGAATTAAAAACAAAGCAGAATATAACAGAAAAAAACGCATATCTTGGAATTATCCTTCCAATATATGCCTCATACCATTTTCCAAACCTGTTATACATAAAACTTATCCTCCATTGGGAACGTGCTTAATCTTCAAAGTGCAGGCTTTACAGTTATCCTGTGCTTGTGTAAAAACGGACGGTTTCTGTGGCAGAGCCAGATTCCAACGCCTCCAAAGTACCCTTTTTACGGAATATTGCTGGCATCTGCCACGTGAAACCTGTCATTATAAATTTATAGTAAAACCCATAATAATAAGATAACTGGAAATTGCACACTCTTTTACAAATTATATTAACACAGCAGGTATATATGCCACAAGCCCTTTAAGCATTTTGTAATGAAACCTTAATTTTTATTAAGCCTGGCAATAAAACTATAATGTATTAAAGATTTATTATTTTTACATTTTTGCCTGCCCCGCTAGCTCTGATAATCTTTTTATAGTAAACAATTTTACCAGCAGGCACTTTTATTACCGCCTTGCTATTAATCCCTTTAAATACACCCTTCCCTGTATGTCTGGTGGTAAGTTTTTTGGATTTAATAACTATATCTTTTAAATTCCTGCAATCTCTAAATGCATTTTTACCAATAACTTTTATATTCGCTCCAATAGTAATTTTTTCTACTTTTCTATTTCCTCTTACAACATTATCTGCAATAGATGTTACTTTATATTTCTTACCAGAAATCTTAATAGTGCCAGGAATTACTATATTACTTTTATTATTAACACCTGTAAACTGTACTTCATTTTTATTACCATCCATATATAATTTCTTATAATTATAGCCATTTATTTTAATAGCACTATCGTTCTGGGTATTTTCAACATGTGTATTTTTACTGCCATCACTATCTGTGGGCTGGGCATTATCACTAGAAACTTTGTTCTTATCATACTGCTCACCATTGTCCAGATTAACAGAATACCATATAATAGCACCACTTTCTTTATCTGCAACAGCCCATGACAAAATATTGCCTTGTACAACAGGCTGGATAGAAGTATTTGACAACCTCGCACCATAAACAGCCGTTTCCCTGCGCAAAATATTTCCCAATTCATCAAGAATAACATAATGTATGCTATCAAATTTTCCATTTACCATTTTTTCCCACAATACACAATAAGAGCCATCTTCAAGTGTAACAATTTTAACACTTCCAGCTTTTTCTTTCTCATCACAATGAGTAAGCCATATAACATTATAATCTGCATCTTCTCCTGTAGCTTCATCCTTACGTGTTATTCCTGCAAATTCAGAATCATATTTTGCAAGGCTTTGGTCCATAATACGCACAAAAACATCACATACATCTGTTTTTAATTTTGAGTTTCTATAAGTACTACTAGTATATTTCCGTCCTGATTTTCCAGCTAAAGCATAGCTGGAACTACTTTTAGCAAGCCCTCCCATATATGTATATGTTTCTCTGCTTTCATTTTCCTCATTTCCACTACAATGATATATTAATTTACTAGGACCAACAGTTGATATCTTGCCATCATATATATACATCCTTATTATACGTATTCCTCTTTTATTAGCTCCGGCTCTTTGTATAGCAGCAAAACCATAACTTGTAGGAATCATTGATATATCATAAACATAACCGCTCTTACCAATAATGGAATTACCTACCACACCATTAAGGCTGCCGTTATCACCTCCTGCTAATTCCATTGTTTCCGCATTTATAGCAATATATTCTGAGGCCTGTTGATGTTTACTTAATGGCTTAAAAAGCCAACGTACTTCAAATGCTAAGCTGACATTAAAAAATACACATAAATAACCATTACTATAAACAATATTTGCATTACCTGCACTGAAAGGAAATTGTGCACCAGAATATGATAATGGAATTCCAAGTGTATTAACTAATTTGCCAGAACTGTCATATTTACAGACCTGGATATTTTCCTCATCTTTAGAATAAGCTATGGCATCATCTGGTATATCCCTGCCCCAGAATATATAATAATAGCCATCACTTCCAATTGTAGCAGCACCAAATGTAAATCCTGGATTTTCAATTTTAAATGGTTTTCTGCCTGTAATTCCAGAAACAACTAATACATTGTCCTTATCACCATAAAAAGCAAAAAGATTCCCATCCGGGTCTTTTGCTTCATGTAGTTTATCTGTAGAAAGAAGCTTTGTATAGCCTGTTTCATCTGAATAAGTACTGTATCTTGCTTGTCCTATATTACATATCTGTTTTTTTGCATAATGTACTAAGTTATCTTTATTATCCTTAATATTATTATTTAAAACTGTTCTATTGTAATTAATTTCCTTAAAATCAGAACCAGCTAAAGCTTTACACCATTCTTCTTTATAAGTGCCCTTAATGTTTAATGTTGATATATTATCTGGGAATAAATATCCTCCTAATTTAGCATTGCCTGGAAGTGTTATTTCATCAAGTTTTTTACAGCCATCAAAAGCACCTGTTCCAATTTTTTGGATAGTATCAGGAATTGTAATATTGGTAAGACCTTTACAATTGTTAAATGCATATTCACCAATTACACGTACACTATTTGGAATTTCAAGGCTGGTGAGACCTGTGCAATTGTCAAATGCTTTATCTCCAATTATTTGCACACTATCAGGAATAGAAATACTTTTTATATGTTCATTTAAAATATTTCCAAAAGCAAAGTCTGAAATTTCAACAGTTCCCCTTTTTACTACAAAATTTTCTTCAGCAGTTCCAGCAATAAGATAATTTCCAAGATATAAAGCCCCAATAGTTTTATCATTTTTTTCCCAATTATCCTTGTTATCGAAAAAAGCAGTATTTCTAATTATTGATTCATTCACTCCATCTATGCCATCAGGAATATATATATCCTCAAGACGCAAACAATAAGAAAACGCTGCAAGGCCTATGCTGCTCACGCTTTTTGGTATTGAAACACTTGTAAGGCTATAACAACGTCCAAATGCATTATCGCCTATAATGTCCAGCTTTTCTGGAAAAGAAATATTAGTAAGATTAGAACACTCCCAAAATGCATAATTTCCTATCTCAATTACGCTTTCTGGAAATAAAAGTGTTTCTAATTTTGAACACTCCTTGACTGCACAATTACATATACGTGAAACAGTATTTGGTATTGCAATGTCTTTAATGTTGACAGGGGCTTGTATAAGCATTGATATATTCTTATCATAAAGAATTCCATCTTTAACACAATAATTATTATTTTTTTCTGATATAGTGATATTATTTAACTTCCATGATGAAAATGCTGCTTCTCCTATTTTTTCCAGGCTTGCAGGAATGTTTAAGCTAGTAAAAGCTGTATTATGAAATGCGTATCTCCCAACACTGGTAATATTATCTGGAATTGAAATATCTGAAAGGTTTTCACAATTACTAAATGCATAATTACCTATACTTTTTACGCTTGCAGGAATTGTAACACTAACCAGGTTTTCACTTCTGCTAAATGCATTACCGCCAATACTTGTAACCCCATCTTCAATAATAACATACTTTATACTCCCACAATCCCAAGGTGTTTCATGATATGCCTCCTGTTCCTCATCTCCACTCACGTTCCAATTTTCCATCTCTCCAATGCCAGAGATAATAAGAGTCCCATCATCAGATAATGTCCACTTTAAATTATCACCACATACACCTGATGTCTTTTTAACGTCTTCTTCTGCATATGCTAATATACCATCATAAGATATTGATGTAATCCATACTACTATTATCAATATAATACTTAATAATCTTTTTTTCATTTTCCCTTTAATCTCCTTAATTATATACTTTTATTAATATTTGCTTTATTTTGTATAAAAAATGGCACTGTATAACTTGCATTCTATGGAAAACTTGACTGTTACCTAATTTTTTTCTTCTATATCTTCCTGCTTTCCCTTATCTTTATACACAACTTTATATATCAGCGTATATGCATATAAAAATATCGGAACTATAATTGTTGCAGCAAGGCTTCCTAAAAACAGTGAATGGGTATTTGGTGTTGCCAGTACCGCCGATATAAATGTAAGAATATACATTCCAAGCAGCAGAGCTACGCCTGCACCCGCAAATATTCTTTTAAGTTTTGCCATATAAATCCCTATGCCTTTCTTATAATTACTATGTGTTTATATATCTGAAATATTCCTGTATAGTTTTTTCATATCCATTATCTGATGGGATATAAAACCTCATGCCCTCAATATTATCTGGGAGGTACTGCTGTTTTACATAATGCTTTGGGTAATCGTGTGCATATTTATAACCAATGCCATGCCCAAGTTCCTTTGCCCCTTTATAATGTGAGTCCATAAGGTGTGGCGGGACTGCTCCTGCCTTTTCATTTTTAACAGTTTCCATTGCCTTGTCTATTGCATTTACTGCTGAATTGCTTTTAGGGGCACTTGCAACATATGAAACAGCCTGTGCAAGTATTATCTGGCTTTCAGGCATTCCAATCCTTTCAACCGCCTGGGCAGCACTAACCGCAACCACAAGTGCCTGTGGGTCTGCATTTGAAACATCCTCTGCTGCACAAATCATTATCCTTCTCGCAATAAACCGCACGTCTTCACCAGCATACAGCATCCTTGCAAGATAATAAATAGCAGCGTCAGGGTCTGAACCCCTCATGCTTTTTATAAATGCAGAAATAACATCATAATGGTTATCACCGTTTTTATCATATCTTACAACCCTCTTCTGTATACATTCTGACGCAACATCAATTGTAATGTGTATCATGCCGTCATCACTGCGTGGTGTTGTAAGAACTGCAAGCTCAACAGCATTAAGCGCAATCCTTGCATCACCGCCAGAAACACCAGCCAGGAAATCCAGTGCATCATTATCAATTACTGCCTTATATGTCCCCATGCCCTTATCACAGTTATTTAACGCACGGAGCAGCAGTGTCTTTATATTATCATCAGACAATGGTTTTAATTCAAATAATATTGACCGTGAAACAAGTGCACTGTTTACCTCAAAATATGGATTTTCAGTAGTTGCGCCTATTAAAATTATTGTACCATCCTCAACAAATGGCAGAAGATAATCCTGCTGCCCTTTATTAAACCTGTGTATCTCATCCACAAAAAGGATAGTTTTCCTGCCATACATACCTGCATTGTCCTTCGCCTTCTGTATAACCTCTTCCATATCCTTCTTGCCAGCAGATGTTGCATTAATCTGTGTAAAAACAGCACTTGTTGAGTTAGCAATAACCTTTGCAAGCGTTGTCTTTCCAGTACCAGGAGGCCCATAAAATATAACAGAGCCAAGCTTGTCCGCCTTTACCGCCCTGTATAAAAGCTTATCCTTCCCGGCAATATGTTCCTGCCCCACAACTTCATCAAGCACTTCAGGGCGCATCCTTGATGCAAGCGGCGACTCTTTCTCCTTGTCCATATCCCTCATATAATCAAATAAATCCATTACAACCCTCTCTGCTGCCTGCCCATTGGAAAAACAACTGGCTTCTGGTCTATAACTGCAAAATATATATCGTCATCTGCATTAATTTTTACCCGCCCCGATGTTGCTTCTGTAACCTTCTTAACAAACTGCCCTGTATCATTTAAAGAAACAGCAAGTTCCATTTCTGTTTTATCACTATACCTTGTATCAATAATAGCAAGCCCCATCTGTGAAACAATATACTGTATCTTGCCTATACCATCATATCCAGTTTGCAGTATAACTCTTTTTCCAGCCTCTTTCGTTATAACCCTGCTTGCTGCAAGCCCTGCCTTTGCTGCCCCGGAATAAGCACGGACAAGCCCTCCTGTGCCAAGCAGCGTCCCTCCAAAATACCTTGTAACAATTACCAGTACATTACAGACACCTGCACCTGAAAGTACTTCTAAAATTGGTTTTCCAGCAGTCCCTGACGGCTCACCATCATCACTGCACTTGCTTATCCTTAAGTTTTCCCCAATAATATAAGCATAACAGTTATGCCTGGCATCCCAGTATTTCTTTTTAGTTTCCCCAATTATCTTAGTGGCATCTTCTTCATTTTCCACAGGAAAAACATTAGCAATAAAACGGGATTTTTTCTCAACAATTTCACTGCTTCCGCCACTATATACAATTTTATATCCTGCCATTATTCCCTCCGGTCTTTATGGTTTCTTAACTTTACTTTTCTGCCTTCCATATGTATCTGGTGTATCTGTGCTGCAACTGTAATAACTGCACTAACTATAAGTATTACATAAAAACTTGCGCCCCTGCTAAGAAGCATAGCAGACACTGCCGTGCTTTTTCCCATAACTGGTGCAAAAAGCCTTACAAAAAAACCCTCATTTACGCCAACACCTCCTGGAAATGGAAGTATATCTATACAAACTGATACAAAACTCTGTAATACAATAACTTGCATACATGTATATCCAGTACATCCAAGTGCTTTATATACAAACCATGTCACTGCAAAATAAGAAACTCTCTGTATAACCGTTGTAAATAAAACTGTAACAGCGGTTTTCATATGGGACAGCATATACTCTGCACCTTCATTATATGATGCCAGCAATTTATCAAGTTTTCCCTCTATTCTTTCTTTCCGCTTGACAATATGCAGCTTATGGAGCAGCCATGTTGCAAAAAACGCAATATTCCTTGCGCCGTTTTTGGAAAATACAACTATGGAATAAAGGAATATTGAAACAACATTTACAATAATCCCAATAATAAAAAGCCACATATATTTTCCAATATACTGCATTGCAAAACCATTCATAAATATAAATACAAGCCCCTCAACAATAATAAGTGCGATTTTGTATATTATCGTCCAGAACAAAAGGGTAACAGAAGAAGCACCCATATTTATACCATCATTGTTCATATAAAGCACCTGCATAGGCTGTCCGCCAGTAGCAGAAGGCGTAATTGCATTAAAGAAAAAACCTATAAAAGAATACTTTACACATTTAAAAATATTAGTCCTGCACCCCAGCGAAACCAGTATAATCTGTATAGAAACGCCTTCCATTATAACATACATAAGCCCTGCCGCTGCCGCCCAAAACATAAATACAATACTTGCACCCTTTAATGCATCCAGTATCTCACCGATATCTTCTTCCTTTAAAATAACATAAAATACCATGCCAAGCAGTACAATCATAAAAATAATGTTTAGATAATACTTTTTTTTCTGCATATACTCCTGCCTTATTTTTTGTTACTATTTTTCATTATCCATAAAAATGCTGCTAATTGAAGGAAACATATTTATGCTTCTTTTTAAAATTCCATTAACATATGCAATAAATATCCCATAATTTACAACAGGCACCCCCTGTCCAGCAGCGCACAATATTCTGTGTTTCATTTCCCTTTCAGTAAGCGTGCACCCTCCACAGTGTATTACCAGTGCATATTCTGACAAATCAGATGGAAAATCTGCCCCGCTGCATGTTTCTATAACAAGTTCTTTGCCTGAACATTCCTTAAGCCACCTTGGTATCTTTACTGTGCCAATATCTTCGCACTGGCGTCTGTGCGTGCATCCTTCTGCTATAAGGATTTTATCACCATCTTTAAGGCTGTTTACAGCAGCAGCGCCTTCTGCAAGTTTCTTTAAATTGCCCTTATGCCTTGCAAAAAGAATTGAAAATGATGTAAGAGGTATATTTTCTGGTACTAATGCAGAAACATCCTTAAATGCCTGTGAGTCAGTTATAACTATTTTAATGCTGTCACCAAGCCGTTCCAATACACCTTTAAGCCCTGGTACTTGTGTAACAACAGAAACAGCGCCATTATCAAGCAAATCCCTGATTACCTGCTGCTGTGGCATAATAAGCCTGCCCTTAGGTGCAGAAGAATCAATTGGGGTTACAAGTACTGCAATTTCATTTTCCCTTACAAGGTCTCCTGTAATATCAAGCCTTGAGGAAGGCTCTGGTACTAATAATGCAACTGCATCCTTCAGCTCTTCAATACCAGTTCTTTCTGTTGTACTTATAAGTTTAACAGAAATCCCAGGGTTTTTAGCAGCAATAATCCCACGTATCTCTTCTGTCTTTTCAAGGTCAAGGCGGTCAGTCTGGTTAAGTACAATTATATATGGCAGCTTCTTCTCTTCAATAAGTCCTATAAGCTGTTCTTCATTAATGGACATTCCATACCTGCTGTTTAAATCACGGCACGTCAGGGAAGATATATCTGTAACTATAAGTGCAATATCTGTCTTATCTAGAACCTTAAGGGTCTTTTCAATCCTTTTCGCACCAAGTTCCCCATAATCATCAAGACCTGGTGTGTCTGTAAGAAGACATGCCCCAAGAGGAAGTATCTCCATAGCCTTTGAAACCGGATCGGTAGTAGTGCCCTTAACATCAGAAACAATAGCAATATCCTGTCCTGTAATGGCGTTAATAACACTAGACTTGCCTGCATTCCTTCTTCCTAGAATTGCGATATGTATTCTGTCGCCCCGTAATGTACTGTTTAGTTCCATATAAATCCCCTCCCTTTTTATAATTTATAAATTTGCGTCCGCCCCCAATACAGTCTTTAAAATTACCTCAACCCTTTTTTGCATTGTATGTTCTTTCTGTACCAGCAGATTGCCCTCTTTTGCAATCTCTTTCCTTTCTTCTTCATGTTCCAGGTAATACTTTATCTTATCCATCATATCACTATGTGACTCATACCATACAAGATGTCTTCCCTGTTCAAAAAATTCTGGCAGTTCTGCCTGGAAATTTGTAAGCACAAATCCGCCTGCACCCAATATATCCCATATTCTTAATGGAATTCCTGTTTTTATATTCCTAAGTGTTATATTTAAATTGATTTTTGACTGCTGGAATACATGCGGCATTTCATATATATAATCTACCTTGCCCATATTTTGTATAAACGGTATATCTTCTGTGCTGCTTCCTGTATATATCCTTGTATTTTTAATTTTTCTTGATACCATGTTTAGTATTTTTTTGCGTTCAAGTGAAGCAAGTTTCATTCCAAGTGTCGTATTTGCAACTATAAGGGAAGGTGTACCAGTAAACTCATCACCTGATATATTTACTGCCCCTCCCTCAAGCTGTTCTTCTATATCAGCAAGCATTCTTTGAAGAAAATTATCACCATATGTTTCCATCTGGACATTTATAAGTGCATCAAAATAACCACGTATATAGGGTGGCATATTAACCATTTCATCATAACGGTTTTTTTCATAAAGGCTTCCAACAAATGAAACATCTGCATGGTAATCTTTTACAGGTGTTTTGCCTAAAATAAAATTATTTCTGGCAATATCGGCAGCAAGGGGCATATACCATATATTTTTAACTCCCCTTGCTTTAAATTCACAGTAAACCTGCATGTCAAATACAAATATATAATTAGAAGGAAGGAAAACTGACCTTGTATAAAGTGTAAGCATAGGACTGTCACATGTCCATGCAATATATTTGCAGCCTGTCCTGTTACATGATTTGGCTATTACTGGAAAATAATTTATTGATACTACTGCATAATAACTATGGCATTTAAGATAAGCATCCAGCTTTGCTTCAAATTCTGCATCTTCTTCGGGATTGTCTATTTCACATGTAAATGTATCTATTTCATGTCCAAGGCTTATTAATGCATCCTCAAGTGCCTCCTGGTTATATGCCTGCCATCTGTATACTAAAAATTTCATTATATTAATCCCTGGTCTGCCCATTCCCATTTATAAGATATTTGAATGTTGTAAGTTCATTAAGCCCCATAGGCCCTCTTGCATGAAGCCGCTGTGTGGAAATGCCTATTTCCGCACCAAGACCAAACTCATTGCCATCTGTAAACCTTGTAGAACAGTTTACATATACACATGCAGAATCAACCTCTTTCTGGAATTTTTCTGCATTTGTAATATTCTGTGTAACTATACATTCTGAATGGCCTGTAGAATACTTTGCAATATGTGCTATTGCTTCATCTATATTTTCCACTATTTTTATTGCAAATATATAATCATTAAATTCTGTTGCATAATCCTCTTCTGTTGCAAGTTTTACACTGCCACCAAGGATACGCACTGTTTCACTGCATCCCCTTAACTCAACATTATGTTTGTCAAGCCTTTCCTTAAGCAATGGAAGGAATGTTTCTGCAACGCCTTTATGCACAAGGCATGTTTCAAGTGCATTGCACACACTTGGTCTCTGGGTTTTGCCATTATCTGTAATATTAACAGCCATATCCATGTCAATAGTATTGTCTATGTAAATATGGCAGTTTCCGCTCCCTGTTTCAATAACAGGGACTGTTGCATTATTTACAACAGCACTTATAAGTCCCTTGCCACCACGTGGTATAAGCACATCTATATAGCCATTGGCTTTCATCATTTCAGAAGCTGTTTCTCTGGAAGTATCACAGACAAGCTGTACTATATCCATTGGAAAACCACATTCTGCTACTGATTCACGCATAATATCCATAAGCGCTTTATTTGAATTAATTGCTTCCTTGCCGCCACGCAGTATTACAGCATTGCCGCTCTTTATACAGAGAGTTGCCGCATCAACTGTTACATTTGGCCTTGATTCATATATAATGCCAATTACACCCATAGGCACTCTTGTCTTTGTAATCCTCATTCCGTTTGGACGCACGCTTCCTTCAAGCACTTCCCCGGCAGGGTCTTTTAAAGCTATAAGTTCCCTGCATGCATCTGCCATATCTTTAATACGTCCTTCTGTCAGCCTTAAACGGTCTGACATTGCATCAGATATACCATTATCTCTTGCACTGTCCAGGTCTTTTTTATTACTTTCAAGGATACGTCCCGTATTATTTAAAAGATTTGCTGCAATTACTTCAAGAATATAGTTTTTATCCTTTGTACTTGCATTTGCAATACTTGCTTTAGATTTCCTTGCATTCTCCCCTAACTGGCTTATATAATCCATAATCTGCCACCTTTCTAATCTGCTGTCATAAATAATAAAACTGATAAAACCGTTTGGTTTAGATTTTCTTTTTAGAACATGCAATTGCCAGCGCACCTGCACCAATATGGCATGAAACACTTAGTGACAATGGTGCAAGGTAAACACTGCCTGTACCAAATTTTTCCTTAATAATTTCTATAAACTCTTTTGCTGCCTCCTCATTCTGTGTATGTGCAACTTCAAGATGTACGTTGGAAACACCGCCAAAACGTCTGTTAATATCGTCTTCCATTGCTGACAGCATCTTGCTTATGCCCTGCTTCTTTGTACGTGCAATAGTAAATGCGTCAAGTTTTTCACCTTGTATCTGTAATACAGGTTTAAGCCTTAATGCAGAGCCAAGGGCAGCGGCGGCAGGAGTAATCCGCCCGCCTTTTTTCAGATATTTAAGGGTATCAAGCATAATATAAATGCTTGACTCCATTTTTACTTCCTCAAGATATTCTTTTATACTGGCAGCGTCTGCCCCACTGTGTGCGAGTTCTATAGCATCCAGGACAGACTGCCTTTGTGTAACAGAAATGCGTTGGTTGTCTACAACCTGCACCTTGCCATCAAAATCTTCCGAAAGCATTACTGCTGTATGGCATGAACTTGACAGCCCGCTTGACATCGGGATATATACAACCTGTTCTGCATGTTTTAATTCTTCCTCCCATATATCAGTAACTGAACCAGGTTCAGGCTGTGAAGTGGATATATCAACATCCTCTGCAAGCCTTTTATAAAATTCCTCTTGTGATAAACTTATTTCTTCATAATAAGTCTTTCCATCAATAAGAAATGGCATAGGGACTACCCTTATTCCAAGTTCTTTTGCTTCACTAAGTGTAATCCCGCTGTTACTGTCGGTAACTATTGCAACTTTGTCCATATTCAACCTCATTTCTGTAATATCTTACAATATATGGGAAATTTTTATTTTAAGAAACCATTAATTATCTGTTCTTCTGACTCAGCCTCTGTAAGACCTAATGTCATAAGCTTTATAATCTGTTCACCGGCAATTTTTCCTATTGCCGCTTCATGTATAAGCGCAGCATCAATATTATTTGCTGTAAGCTGTGGTATTGCACTTACACTTGCATCCTCCATTATTATGGCATCACATTCTGTGTGCCCGCTACATTCATTATTCCCATTAATTTTGGAATTAAATATCTGATTTGAATTTTCCCTTGCAACAGAACGTGAAACAACATTTGCACTACTGCCTTTTCCATCTAAATCCACTTCAAAATTAGTTTCTGCTGTCTGTACACCATGTGTCATAATTTTTTCATGTATTATAAGCGTTGCACCATCTTTAAGGCATGCCTTTGTATCACGTTTTGTTGAATCAACTCCTTTAATCTGTACAGAGTCCATTTCAAAACAGCCACCCTCTTCAATATTTATTATGGTTGTTGGATTAAGTATGCGTTTCCCCTTGCCATCACCCTCACCATAATGCTTTTCTATATACTTTACCCTTGCATTTTTCTTAATATAAAATGTGTGTATGCCATCATGCTCTGAAGTATCAACTCCGCAATTATGGATTCCACAGCCTGCAACTATTGTAACATCTGCATCTTCACCAACATAGAAATCATTGTATACCATATCTTTAAGCCCCGACACACTTAATACAACTGGTATATGGACACTTTCATTCTTTGTGCCAGGCTTTATAATAATATCTATTCCAGGCTTGTCTTCCTTAGTAACTATATCTATATTAGCAGTTGTATTCCTGCCTGAAAGTGCCCCATTAGAACGTATATTATAAGCGCCTTCTGGTACTTTGTGTATATCTGCCACCTGCTCTAATATATTTCTCTCCACTGTATTTAGTTTATCCAACTTAACATCCCTCCTGTTTCATCTTGCCAAGCAAGGTAGAACATGCAATATCGTTTGTCATAAGTTCTGGCATAACTTCTTCCTTGCTGCCCTCATTTATAACATTCCCGCCAGCCAGCACAATTATTTTATCTGCAATATTTAAAATCCTCTCCTGGTGGGAAATAACAAGGACTTGTCCATTTATTGTTTTATACATTTTCTCAAAAACCTGTATAAGATTCTGGAAACTCCAGAGGTCAATTCCTGCTTCTGGTTCGTCAAATATTGAAAATTTTGCCCCTCTTGCAAGAACCATTGCTATTTCAATACGTTTTATTTCACCGCCTGAAAGGCTGGCATTAAGTTCCCTGTTAATATACTCCTTAGCACAAAGCCCCACTTCTGAAAGATATTCACATGCCTGTGTTATTGTAATTTCCTTCCCTGCTGCAAGGCGTACCATATCTATTACAGTAAGCCCTTTAAAACGTACAGGCTGCTGGAATGCAAAGCTTATCCCTTTATTAGCCCTTTCTGTAATAGACAGAGCTGTAATATCTTCACCATCAAGTATAATTTTACCTGAAGAAGGTGATATTATTCCAGCAATTACTTTTGCAAGTGTGGACTTGCCGCCGCCATTAGGACCTGTAATAACAACAAGATGCTCATCAATCTTTAGATTAATATTCTTTAAAATCTCTTTATCATCACTATCATCATTAACCTGGTAAGATACATTTTGCAATTCTAACATATAAAAATCTCCATTCTGGTTTATTTCAGACTTTTTTCCATTTATTATATATGAAAATTTAATTATTGACAACCATCTAAGTTTCGTTTCAACATCCGTTTCATAAATTTCCTATATCCAGCATACAATATATCTATTACTATAAGCATCATTACAGGTACAAAGTGCATAACATAACGTGCCTTTGTTTCCCAGACTGACAAAAAAAGGAACAGTCCAAAAAGTGCAAGTTTCCACATTGTTGCTGAACCCATTTCTTTTTTTATTAACCCATATACCACTGAGATTGCAATAAATATAACTAATGTCCACTGGTATAGTGTACAGTAACTGTCATATAAAGGATAAAATTTCCCATCTTTAAAAAATATAGATTGAAGCCACGACTTTCTTATAGGCTGCCTTTGCAAATGAAATTCCATGTCATATTTGCCATTAGACCACGTACTCACTGCTTTAATATACTGGTGAAATAAAAGTCCTGAAACGCCATAATCTTTAAGACGTTTTTTAATCATCTTTATATCACCTTTTTCTTTATCCTTTTTTGTTTCAAATGAACTTGTATATTCCCTGTCTGCAAGATTATAATTTCCTGTACCTTTAAGTCCCATCATAACCCAGTGTGCATATGGAAAATTTTCCTTATCATAATCTGTCTGGTCAACTACAGCCATTTTTTCCATAACTATCTTAAATGTTTGCCTGCATGAGCCAAATACAAGCATAAGTGCAAATGTTGCCACCAGCCCTCTTTTCCAGTTTTTTGCAACCACCATATGAATAGCACATGCAACTGTGATAATTGCAACAGTAGGTTTTAACTCAAAACCAAGCCATGTAAGCACACCCATTGCCAAAATCCAGATATACAACTTTACCCCATTTTTCTTAAAACTTTCCTCTGCAAACTGGTAACATAACAGAAGCCCCGCAACTATAGGAAGTACAAGTGTATCTGTATAAACAAATGGTATATATGTGTAAAATGGTATAAATAAAAGTGCCATTACCTGGAATAATATTGCTGTCCTTTTTCCATACTTTCTGTTTACAAGAACCATGCAAAGCAGTATTGCAACGTCTATTGCAATAATATTTAAAACCATGTTCCCATATAAGAAATCCCCTGTCCCTATTGCTTTTAATATCATAAACCAGAATGTTTCAAGCATAAGCAGCATCTGGTTATTAGGATAACGCAGAAAATAAAAGTTATATTCGTTGCTTGTCTTAAAAACATTATTTAAAGCCATTTCACTTGCCTGCTTAAATATTACATTCCTGTCCCCGGCAGGCGTTACTGCCATCTCATAGCCAATATATACTTGTAATACAATCTGTATTACCATTAAAAATATGGCAACCGTAATAACAGAATATTTATCAATATAACTTAATACTGATATCCTTAGCTTTTCTGAAAAACCTGGTTTACCCCTGTATAATACCAGCAATGCCATTATAATTATTACAGGTATTACCAGCAATGCATTATTCAATGCTCCCCAGATAATAATTCCAGGCAGCAGCACAAGCCATATTGCAGCAAACATTCCATGAAATACCAGGCTAGCCATTCCTTGAAGTTTTTTAACAGACTTATTCATTTTAGCCCACCTCACAATAATTTAATCTCTGAATATCCTAAATATAAAATATAGATTACCAGAATTACTGACAGGTATTCAATACTTTAAAAACATAATTAAGGAAACATTAAAAAATATTAATATTTCCTTAATTTTTTACAATATACAATTTCACTGGCTGCATTACAAAATACTTGCCTATTTCTCCTGTATCTGGTATCTGCTTATAGCAAGTGTTAATGATATAAACATTAATGTAAAAAGCACCTGTATCCCAATCCCGCTCCATATATCCTTTGCAATATCAGCTGGTATTTCTGCATATCCGCTTAATTTATTATTAACCTCCTCATACCAGTATACAGGCACAAACCGTGCAATCTTTCTTATTGTGCTATTTAACAAATTTAATGGCACAAATACTCCTCCTAAAAACGACATAAACAATGATACAGGTGTAATTATCATATTTACCATACTTGGCTCTTTAGCAAGAATACCTGTTAAAAATGCTATAGAAAGCGATAATGCCATAACTGCAAATGAATTTATTATATAGTAAAACATATTTACATTATTTAACAATTCTTTTCCTCTTATTGCAAATACCAGTGCAAGGAACGCTGCCCATACTATCACACCTATAACAATAAATGAAAGAAAGGCCTCTGCCGACTGTCTTCGGAGTGATACTGCTGATGCAGCTATACGGTTTTTAACTTCCTTTTTCCTGAAAGAACAAAGTATAATTCCAAGTAAATTTCCAAGTATTGCTATGGATGTATATGGAAAAAACTGGAATAAAAATGCAAAGTCTGGCATATTCCCACCATTCCCGTTAACATCTATAAGTGTCACTTTACTTTCTTTAACATCTTGTACCTTCTCAAAGCTTTCCTCCATTGTATATCCTGCAATATTATATTTTATAATGCGGTTTATAAAATCATTTATCTGGCTTTCAACATACATATAACTGTAACTTCCCGGCTGTTGTGTAACGGAAACCTTTGCATCCCCTGATAAAAGATTCTCTGAAAATCCTTCTGGGATTTGTATAATTATTTCATATCTATTATAATACATCTTTTCTTGCAATGCACTAATGTCATTTTCAAGCATATCTGCATTATGAAGCTTTGATAAATAATCTGCAAGCTTTTCTGAAACCCCGCTTTTATCATTATCCACTATGCCTGCATTCAGTCTGGAACTAGTAAACTTGCCACTGCCATCATCTCCTCTTCCTGCATAAAACATTATAAGACTGACAATTGTAAATATTACAAAATACATTAATACTATACTAATATTTTTCTTTGTGATTTTCATATAACACCTAAATACTGTCATAATAATCCCTCCTGGTAATTATAAATGTAACAGCCCCGGTAATTAAGGACATTATAATAAGGATAATTATATTCAATGTATACCTGCCTGGGTCATCATAAATAGTTATACTATATATTGCATCAGTAATAACTGATGATGGGTTAATTCTGTTTAATAAAGGAAAGTTTTCCTCAATCAGTCCCTTTATCCCTCCAACCATCAGACCTGACAAAAAACTTGATAAAAGCCCTGATGCTACAAGTATTCCTATCCTGAAGCCCTCTGGCATCCTTGAAAGAGTTCCTGTAAACATTCCTATGCTTACCCCTATAAAGCCTCCTGTAAGACAAATACCAATTAATTTAAAAATATTTCCGCTTAAATCAATTTTTAATACATACTGAAGATATAAAAGCAGTACTGCAAGGCTTATATAATGTACAAATACACTGGTTATTGTGCCTGCTATAAACTGTTTAAGCTTGCTTGTAGCAGCAACTGCCCTTCTTAAGCCTACAGAAGAAACATTTGCCTGTAGCTGTACAGATACAAAATAGCCTATGAAGCTGCCAAACATACATGCCATTCCAATAAGTGAATAAAAATATTGTACCATTCCATCTACTTTCTTCCCTGCCAGCGTTGTTTCACTTGCAAATTCCAGATAGGCATACTGGGCAGCTTCCTGTAGTTTCTGCGGTTTTTCTATTGCAATATCTTTATACATCTGTGCCTGCCTGGTAAATGTATCTAATAATGATTTTAATACACTGCTGCTGACGTTATTGCTTGTCACAACAAGTTCCGGTTCTTTACAGGCATAAAATAATCCTGTAATTTCAAGACCTTTAAGTTTTTTATTTGCTTCTTCTTCAGAAAGCTTCTGTATTGAAATTAATTCTGAATCATCATCCTCTATCATTTCAAGAAAACTAATAAAATTCTGGGACATTTCAGAATTATCTTTTTCTACAACTGCAACATCTATAGTTTCAATTTTTGTATCAGAACTTCCAAATGAGGCATAAAATAATGTACCTAGTAATATTGGAAAAAGCATTGACCAGAACACTGTATACTTTTGTCTTAAAATGGTTAAAAGACAGTATTTTATTAAATGTAGCATTATAATCCCCTCCAGTTTATCAATCCCTTAATTTTTTGCCGGTTATCTCAAGAAAAACATCATTAAGCGTTGGCAGTTCTGAAAATACTCTTCCAAAACTTATATCATTGTCCTGCAGGTAATTCATAAGCCTTATAAGATTGTGTTTGGCACTGCTGCATCTCAAAACCAAAATATTATTTTCATACTGTACTTCAAATACATTTTGTATCGCATGTATTTCCGAAAGCTGTTTTTCATTAATAAAAGTATTTTCAATTGTAATAGTTTCACCCGTCTTTATCATGCTTTTTAACTCTTCCTTGGTTCCCTCTGCTATACGTCTTCCGCCATCTATAATTGCAATCCTTGTACAAATCTGTTCAACTTCTTCCATATAATGTGAGGTATAAATAATTGTGCTCCCATTTCTGTTAAGCTCCTGTATGCCTTCTAGTATCTTATTCCTGCTCTGTGGGTCAACAGCAACCGTAGGTTCGTCCATAATAACCAGTTTTGGCCTATGTACAATTCCACATGCAATATTAAGCCTTCTTAAAAGCCCTCCCGATAACTGTTTAGGTTTCATCTTAGTGTATTTCCCAAGCCCTGTAAATTCAACCGCTTCATTATTCATTTTTTTTCTTTCAGACTTATTTTTAATATAAAGCCCACAAAAATAATCTATATTTTCTATTACAGAGAGTTCCTCAAAAACTGCAACATTTTGCGGTACAATGCCTATCTGCCTTTTAATATTGTAACTGCCTGGAGTTATTTTTTCCCCAAATATTTCAATATTGCCTTTGTCATATTTAAGCAATGACAACATACAATTTATAGCTGTTGTCTTTCCACTTCCATTAGGGCCAAGCAGCCCATATACCTCACCCTCATCTATTTTTAAGCTAAGGTGGTCAAGAGCTACAAAATTGCCATACCTTTTAACTAAGTTTTCTACTTTAACCATATTTATACCTCCGCTAAACAGACAGATATAATAACCCTGCCATAATGTTGTAACATATATTATCTTTTATCTGGTATAAATATACAATTTATTCTGGATTATTATAAGTGACAGTTGTAAGTATATATATGTGACAAATGTCATTTTAATTTAAAAAACATGCCTTGGACATTTCCAATGCATGTTTTTTGTTTACGTGTTTATATTCCAGCCTGTCTGTTTATAAAGGCTTAAACTTACATTTTTTAGACATTCCTCTGGACTGGAATATCTTTCTATATAATTTCAATTTGCTTTTGTCTGCTTTTACTGTTGGCTTGGAATTTCCTTTACTAAAAGCTTTTTTTCCTATACTTTTATACAGAAGCTTATTTGTCTTGACAGTTATATTACTCAGTTTTTTACAGCCAAAAAATGCTTTCTGCCCTATACTGCTTATATTTTTGCCTATTTGGACGGACTTAAGTTTTTTACTATTTTTAAAAGCCTCTTTTTCTATAGAAGTTACCTTGTATGTACTGCCGTTAATTTTTATTATGTCTGGAATTATAATATTTACAGGTTTTTTCTTCGTACTTTTTATATATCTGGCAGTTTTATTTGTGCCAGTTCCAGTTATTTTATATACAGCATTTGAAGTATTGTCTTTAATTCTGGTACCCTTCTCAATATCATTATTTTTATCTTCTTGTGCAGGCGGGTTAAGTTCAAAGAAGTTTACAGTATATGATACAGGATTGTCAAGCCCTGTAATTTCAACTTTAAATACATCACCTGCTTTATATGCTATATCGTCTGGCCTGAATATAATACAGCCTGCCTGGCCATATCCATTATTATTTACATAAAACGGGCCTTCAGAATAAGAATTAGAAAATTTCCATGTCTTGCCATCATTTTTCCTTATCAATGTAACACTTACATCATCTTCATCTATATCGTAACCCATAGAAACAGACCATGGGAAACTAGTTCCAAAGTATTCAATGGGCATGTTCTGGGCCGGCCATGCAACACCATATTCACTGGCAGAACTGTTGCTTCTGTCAAATGAATATACGCAGCTATATGTACCATTATTACCATAAACTGCACCAAAACCTGTTTTACCCATACTTGGGTTTATAAGCCAGCGTCTGTGCCCAGCCCTGTCAATATTACCAGAATCACCATCTTCCATCCAGCTTGATACAATAGTATCATTCAGGCTGCATTTCCATGAAGCCCATGCAATATTAGAAGAACCTGCACCCTTTTCTGCAAGTTCATACATATCACCAGGCATTCCATCAGGCTGTTCTGGAAAGTGTGACAATTCATTATTAACATAGTTGGAAAGTGCACCTGCCTGGCAGAATGTATTATATTCATCTGATAATTCTACATTATCAGAAATTCCTGCAATATATCTTACCTGGTTTAGCATTTTTAGTGCGGACTCTAATGTATGGCTGGATAATTTTCCTAAAGAATAAGGTTTTTTTGTAACTGGTTCTTCTGAAAATTCCAGGGCATCTTCTAGTGAAACATTACTTTTTTTTGCATAGTTCCTTATTTCTTCCTGTGTATGATATGCTACGTTAATACCAGAAGGTTTTTCATAACCGCTATCTGGTATTACATCACCAGCAGGAGTTTCTGTTATGGAAGGCAGCGGAGTCTGCATTGGTGCTTTTGTAGCAAAAGGTGTAGCAGATGGCGAAGGGCTTGCCGTTGGTTTCTGTGTTGGCCTTGCTGTTGGTGAAGGGCTTGCCGTTGGTCTCTGTGT
>CAJTXH010000008.1 GCA_910580005.1 uncultured Lachnospiraceae bacterium
CAGTGCTTCCAGCACTGGTTATGTACACATTTTGCACAAAAAACGTGCAAAATGGCACTGCAAAAATCCCCGGATTTTACTAAAGGCTGAACTGTTACATAAATTTCTAATTATTCTGTGTTTGTGTAAAAATGGACGTGAAGCCAATCCAGATTATATTACTGATAACTAGCAATAAATAATACTTATAAAGAATTGCGTAAAAAATGATTGACAAGAATGTAATCAAAAATTATAATAGCACTATAAGCATATAATATCTATGTAAAACATAGGTATTAGAAAAGGAGAGAACATTATGTACATAGCAAAAATGTATTCTGCAAATAAAGGTTGTTGTATATTGTGAAAAAGTAAAAATAGGAAGCTGGATAATAAAAATGAAAGAAAATGGAGGTAAAAATCATGTCAGAAATTAAAGAAAGCGCATTGGAACTTATTGGAGGAACACCTATTTTAAAACTTTCACGTTACAGTAAAAAAGCAGGAGTGGAAGGAGTTAATATTTTAGCAAAACTGGAGTATCTGAATCCTGCCGGTTCCGTTAAGGACAGGATTGCACTTGCAATGATAGAGGATGCAGAAAAGGCAGGCAAGTTAAAGGCAGGGGCGGTTATTATTGAGCCTACGAGTGGAAATACAGGAATTGGCCTTGCAGCTGTGGCAGCTGCTAAAGGATATAAGGCAATCCTTACATTGCCGGATACGATGAGCGTGGAGAGAAGAAATCTTCTGAAAGCATATGGTGCGGAACTTGTTCTCACTGAGGGTGCAAAAGGAATGAAGGGAGCTATTGCAAAAGCAGAAGAACTGAACAGGGAAATAGAGGGTTCTATTATTCTTGGGCAGTTTGTAAACCCGGCTAACCCTGCCATACATAAATCCACCACCGGACCGGAAATTTGGAAACAAACGGATGGTAAAGTGGATATTTTTGTAGCTGGTGTTGGTACTGGAGGAACTATTACAGGAGCAGGCCAGTATCTGAAAGAACAAAACCCAGAGATAAAGATTGTTGCCGTTGAGCCGGCAAGCAGCGCAGTATTATCTACAGGAAATCCGGGACCACATAAGATTCAGGGTATTGGCGCAGGCTTTGTGCCAGAGGTGTTAGATACAAATATTTATGATGAGATTATTACAGTAGAAAATGAGGAGGCTTTTGCTGAAGGGAAGGCATTTGCCCTGTCAGAAGGAATTTTAGTTGGGATTTCTTCTGGTGCTGCATTGAAAGCAGCGGCAATTCTTGCTGGCAGACCGGAAAATAAGGGAAAAAATATTGTAGTATTACTGCCAGATTCTGGAGACAGGTATTTGTCTACTCCGTTGTTTGCGGATTGATTTTCAATTTTCAAAGGAAATTAGCATTGCATATTAGTGTTTAATTATTTTTAGTATTTCTTTGACAGCCAGAGGCAGGAAAACCAGTGCTTTATCCTTACAGGGCGCTGGTTTTCCTGTTTATCATGGTGTCATAGCCTAATGGTAAGGCAAGGTCTGCAAAACCGAAAATATCAGTTCGAATCTGATTGGCACCGTTGTAAATTAAGTATTATTGTCATGGGCAGAATGTCTGCCTTCTATCAGTCTCCTTTTTGAAGAGATTATAAGAAACTGGCTGCTTATCCTTTCGATGAAGTTATGGGGGTAACAATTGGTTTGCCATTCTGATCAACCAAAACAGTCATTCCAGTACCTATTCTTTTATCGTGAGAACCCATCAGGTAGTTCACGCCAGTTTCTGTATCAACGATAACCTTTATTACATTTATGACACCTTGGGAGTAAGTTTCCACAAAACGATTTTTTGCCATACTCTAGCCTCCTTTCTCATTATGCTGTTTGCACATATTATCATAACATAATAGAGTAGGCAGATGTCCATTATTTCCTAAATAATCAAAATCCTTCCTAAACAGCAAAGGAGGAAGCTTACAGGCTTCCTCTCATTGCCTTGCGCAGCAACACTTTCCCAGAACGGGAAACAAGGCACTCATGTCCACTAATCCGTAGCTTGCCGCATTTCATATCCACTTGTTCAATTTTGTCCGCTGCCACCAGATAGGCACGGTGGATACGCAAAAACCGTTCCCCCAGTTTTGCTTCCAGCTCATTGAGGTTACCCAGAAAATCTATTCGGCTGTTGGTTGTGTGGAGCAAAATATGATGGGGCATAGCAGCGGTTTCAAAAAAGAGAATATCTTCCAATTGAATATTCTGTACCAAATCACCTGTCCGCAAGGTAAATATTTCCTTTGGGTTCTGGCGCTCTGCCACCAACCGGGCTTGAACGGCTTCAAGGCATAAGGACACCGACTGTTCCAGGTGTTCTGGGTCTTTTACGATGTAGTCAAAAGCTTCCAGATGGTACTGGAATGTGCGGCAGGCCAAATCGCCATAGCTGGTAATATAAACAAGGATGGCATGAGTGTCCAGGCGGCGGATCTCTTGTCCCAAAAGAAATCCGTCCCAGGTTTTGTCCTTTAAATCTACATCCAAAAAGTAAACGCCTTGTCTTAAGTTGGCATCCTTTAAAACATTCAGCAAGGTTAGCGGTCTGCCTGTGGAGCAGACAATTTCCATATCCAAATTTCCAACCAGTATATCCCGCTCTAAAACAGCTTGTATACGCTGGCGGACTACCGGTTCGTCATCACAAAGATAAATGCCAATCATGTTGTACCTCCAATGGTTAGTTCTTGCACAAATACCCCATTCGTCCAACTGGTACAGGGGAAGGCATTTGGATAACGTGATAGAATACGCAGGTAGCTGGATAGACCAAGCCCCCGGCCTTTACCTTTTGTAGACCATCCTTCCTCCCAAAAGAGAGATGGGTCTGCCTCTTCACACCAGGGGTTGGATATGCGGAGATTTACTTGGTTTCCTTGTGCAAATAGAATGATTTCTACCCATGGGCAGTCTGTTTCCTCAATGGCCTCAATAGCGTTGTCTGCCAGGATGCCAAGACACCGTACAAAATCCCATGTGTCCATGCCAACTGCACGGACGGGATAAAGGATTTCTAAGCGGCACTCTACACCGTTTTCACGCATGGTGGTGAGCTTTGACAACAAAAGGCTTCTAACCTGTGGAATTTGCAAATTCCCGATTTGAGCAGATAACTGTATTTTTTTACCCAGCCGCTGGTCAAAGCCTGCATCCAGCCCGGATAAAGTAGCACATAGCTCCTCCAGTTCACCTGCACCCGCTTGCTGGGACAACCCTGCCAATAGATTTTTGTAGTCATGACGGAATGTGCGTACTTCTTGGCGGATATCCTCAAGGTTTTGTTCGTAAAGCTGATGCTGGACGATGGCATCCTGCTGTACCTGTATTTTATGGGCAGCGTCAAACTTCTGGGCCCGGTAAATGGCCAGTCCTGCCATTAGAACAACCATTACTGTAACCAGCATGTAACAGAGCAACAAAAATTTTGGCGGAATACCATTTACTAAGCGTAGAAACCCTTCCATAGCCGTCTCTAATATAAACAGAAGAAGGGAGGTTCTCCATAAATCTGGCTCACTATCCAACAACAGGCAAAACCACTTTCCAAACTGCAGCTTGTAAAGCAGCAAGGCAATGGTAATACCAATGCCCAAATGAAGTCCCACCGCTATCGCAAATTGGACATTATCTTCTAATGGTGGGATCAGGCTGGACAGAGTCATGGATAATGTGGCATCCGCCACTTGGAAGATGCTTGCCATACATGTCACGGCAAAGGCCCACCAGAAACCGGACCGCCACGCCCACTGCACCCAAATAGTACAAATAACAAGAACAATGGCGGAGAGGATAAAATATATGGATATTCCCAATTCTGGGACAGTGTTTATTCCAAGGGAAATCAAGGTAGCAATGAGTGGGGACAGAACCAGGGGTGGCAGTTTTTTCAGCTGGTTCAGCACATTCAGTCCGTCTGTTATTACGAACAAGAAAAGTGCCAGTACAATGTGGCCAGTTAAAGTATCTATGAATGTCAGTAAAATATCTTTAAGTGATAGCATAGCGCAATAATCTCTTTCGTTATTATTTTATAGTATCAATATAGTATGTTTATTATAACATTGCTCCGCTGGTATAGCAAGCGGTGCAGCATACCACCACACGTCCGTTTCATAAATTTCTAGTTATTTTGTGTTTGCAAGCAGACACAAAATAACTAGAAATTATGTTGTGTGGCAGGTTATCCACACAGACGGAAGATACAGGAACATTATTTATATAACAGCAAGTGAAAAATACAGGCTATAAGTAAAAACAGCAAAATAAACCCTTAAAATATAATTTCCAGTTATCTTAAATGTAAATTATGGCTGTCCAAATAACTTTTATATTTGTGCATACTGCTGGTTTATGAAACAGACGGTAACAGTTCAGCCTTCAGTAAAATTTGAGGATTTTTGACAAGTTTTTTGTCAAAAATATGAGTTTTGCAGTGCCATTTTGCACATTTTTTGTGCAAAATGTGTACATAACCAGTGCTGAAAGCACTGGTTTGTTACTATGAAGCCATAAGGCTGAATAGTAACAAACGGACGTGGTTATCCTATAGGGCAATCGCTTAAAAATTATTGAGAAAAGTCTGGATTTCCTTTTGCTTATAGTGTATAACAAAAGGTATTAGAATGTTACTATTCACAGCCAATTAAATTCGAGGATTTTTGGCATGTTTTATGCCAAAAATATGAGTTTTTCAGCGCCATTTTGCATGATTTTTTGCAAAATGTGTGCATTTTCAGTGCCAAAGGCGCTGTTTGTTACTATGAACAGCATAGCTGTGAATAGTAACATTAGAATTACTATAATATAAAAGGAACTGTACTTGTAATGAGATACCTGAAATCCCGAAACTGCTTGACCTCATAGATACCAAGGACTGCACGGTTACAATAGATGCCATAGGCACACAGAAGGACATAATGGACAAGATAATTGACAAAGAAGGGCATTTCTGCCTGCAGCTTAAGAGAAACCAACGAAGCGCATTTGAAAGCGTGGATTTTATCAATAGTGGGAGTTATTGTTCTTGTTATAACAACAATGTTAGTATATGAACTAGTGATTATGAAGAAATACCGCAAAAAACAGAATTTATAAAACAGCTATAGCAAAGGAGTAATGGTATGTATTTAACTATGGCAGACAGGAATTTTCTGCAATACTGGCTTTGTGCTGCATTTCCACATTGCTATTTTTTATGGAACTATCTTTCAGAAAAATTTCCGGATAGATATGAATGGAGCCGGAAATTACTACATAATAACAAAGAACAGGAAGGTACACCAGCATATAAAACAGTTAGTATAACCAGCCCGGATGGAAAGGAAATAACAATACTGCTGTACAGATATCATGCAGAGTATAAGATTGAAGGAAAGGAACTGTACCAGCCATATCTGTCCTACCATGCAATAGAAAATCTTGACAATGATACTTTCTTTCTTTTGCTGCCTGTTGTTGATGTTATGATTGATTATGAGAACATCTATAAAAAGATGTGGCAGGATTTGTGCCAAAGACTTTCAGAAACGGCACTTCCAAAAGAATATGTTAAAGAAACTGCCCACGGAATTAAGACAGGGCTGATGGATGCTGATGGTGCAGAGGATGAGCCATCGTGGATTATCTGGCAGGAAACAGAAGAAAGCCTTTATGGAGCTATGTGGTGGAAAGATGCAAGGATGATTACTTTATTCCAGAAGTATAGTACAAGCGGAAAAATTGTTTTAAATAAATATATCACTGTCCCAGAAGGGGAAAATGCTTATTTATGGGGGAAATCCGCACTTTCCAGATGGATTTCCTGTTGTTAAGGGCAGAATATCCTTTATTTAAACTTTAAAGCCTTGCTGCTTTTAGTTAAATAGCTCCTGTCAACGGGAAATGCATTTTAAGCATTGGCTTTTAGTTAATTTTATCATTTTGCAAAAAATTCATAGCTTTTTGTATTTTGTCTTATTAATGTTTCTTTCTGAAATTGTAAAAACATCTTTATATGTAGCAATTTTTGTTACTTTATAAAAATTTGGGTTAGCTATTGTAATGAAAATTGTTGTATCTGTAGTTACTATGAAAAGCGTAGCTGTGAATAGTAACAACTTACATTCGTTTGTCCTGTGTTTATAAAAAACAGGGTTGACAAAGAAAGTAAAAAGTGTATACTATAGTACAGTTAAATATTTTATAAACCGTTGAGGTGGAGATAAAAATGAAATATGTGCTTACAGAGAGCAGGGATTGCTGGGAACCTGCAGTAACAGTTCATTAAATGGACCACTGAGGGCATAGCCAAAGGGTTTGTTTTACACAGGCCTGAGTATTCTATGACGTAGGGCATACGTTAGTTGCCGGAGATATGTTTGTATTTCGCAAAGAGTATGGTAAACCATAAAACAAGGTGGCACCGCGGGTAAGAATAATCCGTCCTTGGCTATTATTATCTAAAAATAATAGCCAAGGATTTTTTTGCTTTATAGGAAAATATGTTCTGTAAAGCAAAAATGCCCTGTAAGGATGTGTAGTATTGCCTGGCTTTTGGTACTGTTTGTGATTACGCATAATTATGGATTTTTGCAAGAATGGAGGGCTTATATGGTTAGTTTAGATGATGTAAAAAGATTATCACAGGGATATAAAATTTTTCCTGTGAGTAAAGAAATTTTATCAGATATAACAACACCAATGCAGGTGTTAAGGATATTAAAGGGGCAGAGCCGCCACTGTTTTATGCTTGAGAGTGTTGAGAAACAGGAGAAGTGGGGCAGGTATACGTTTCTTGGTTATGACCCAAAGCTTGAAATTACATGCACTAATGGAATGATGTCTATAAAAAGCAGTAAGGAAGAAACAAAAGAAGTAAAAGAGGTAAAACATCCAGGCAAGTATATAAAGGAAATTTTAGAAGAATACACAAGCCCTAAAGTAAAAGGGCTTCCAACATTTACAGGCGGGCTGGCAGGCTATTTTTCGTACGATTACGCTAAATATAGTGAGCCAGGGCTTATGCTTGATGCAGATGACCAGGAGGGCTTTAAAGATGTAGACTTAATGCTTTTTGACAAGATTATTGCATTTGATAACCTGCGCCAGAAAATAATAATAATTGCCAATGCGGCCGTAAGCAATATTGATGAAGAATATATAAGATGCATAAAAGAAATTGACGGGATAATAAACCTTATACAGAACGGGGTTCCATCTGAAATAGTTCCTGGAAAGGTTACTACAGGGTTTACACCACTTTTTACAAAGGAAGAATACTGCAAGATGGTAGAAGAAGCTAAGAAACATATTTATGAAGGGGATATTTTCCAGGTAGTGCTTTCTAACAGGCTTGAAGCCGGATATGAGGGAAGCCTCCTGAATGCGTACAGGGTTCTTCGTACAATTAATCCTTCGCCTTATATGTTCTACTTTAGCAGTGATGATATAGAAGTAGCAGGTGCTTCTCCTGAAACTCTTGTTAAACTTGAAGATGGTGTGCTGCATACATTTCCACTTGCAGGAACAAGGCCAAGAGGGAAAGATGATATGGAAGACCAGACGCTTGAAGAAGAACTTCTTAAAGATGAGAAGGAAAGGGCAGAACATAATATGCTTGTTGACCTTGGAAGGAATGATTTAGGAAAGACCAGCAAATTCGGGACAGTGGAGGTTGAACATTATATGGATGTATTAAGATATTCACATGTAATGCATATTGGTTCTACTGTTAAGGGAATTATACGTGATGACAAATGCAGCCTTGATGCGGTTGATGCTGTACTCCCTGCTGGTACATTATCAGGAGCTCCTAAAATAAGGGCTATGGAAATTATTAACAAGCTTGAAAATAACAAGCGTGGCATATATGGAGGCGCTATTGGATATATAGATTTTACAGGAAACCTTGATACATGCATAGCAATAAGGACTGTATTTAAAAAGAATGGCAAAATTTTTGTAAGGTCAGGGGCAGGGATTGTTGCAGATAGTGTTCCTGGAAATGAATATTATGAGTGTATAAATAAGGCTAAAGCAGTAATAGATGCAGTGGAAAAGAGCCAGGAGATTTAACCTGCAAGGCTAAGGAATGGAGGCAGTATATGGTAATTCTTATAGATAATTATGACAGTTTTTCTTATAACCTGTACCAGCTTACAGGTACAATTACCCAGGATATAAAGGTAATACGTAATGATGAACTGCAGACAGAGGAAATAGAAAGGCTTGCACCTTCACATATTATTATATCACCAGGACCAGGAAAACCAGCAGATGCAGGGATATGTGAAGAGGTTGTAATGTATTTTAAAGGAAAAGTGCCAGTCCTTGGTGTATGCCTTGGACACCAGGCAATATGTGAAGCATTTGGTGCAACTATATCTTATGCAAAACAGCTTATGCATGGCAAACAGTCTGTTATAAAACTTGATACAAGCTGCCAGTTATTTAAGGGTCTGGATGAAAGGACAGGAGTTGCAAGATACCACTCATTAATTGCATTAAAGGAAACAATACCAGATGAACTGCTTGTAACTGCTGTAACAGATGATGGCGAGGTTATGGCAGTAAAGCACAGGGATTATAATATATTTGGTGTGCAGTTCCATCCAGAATCAATAATGACACCAGATGGAATTAAGATGTTAAAGAATTTTCTTGAGTGTAATTGTTGTGCCACAAGAGGCAGAATGGAGGATTTATTATGATTAAAGAAGCAATTAGTATTCTGGTACAGGGCAGGGATTTAAGCCAGGAGATTATGGAACAGGTTATGGAAGAAATTATGACAGGAGAAGCAACAGACTCGCAGAAAGCAGCATTTTTAACTGCTTTAAGTATAAAGGGTGAAACTATAGAAGAAATTACAGCAGCAGCAAAGGTTATGTCTTCAAAATGCACACCATTTAAGAATGATAAAGAATCACTTGAGATTGTAGGCACAGGTGGCGACAAGTCAAATACTTTTAATATTTCAACACTTGCTGCAATAGTGTGTGCAGCAGCAGGAATACGTGTTACAAAGCATGGAAACCGTGCCGCTTCAAGCAAGTGCGGAACTGCTGACTGCCTGGAGGCACTTGGCGTTAAAATAGATAATGAACCTGGCAAAAGTGAAAAAATACTGGATAAAACCAATATGTGTTTCCTGTTTGCGCAAAAGTACCATCCTGCAATGAGGTTTGTTGGCAAGGTGCGTGGAGAGATAGGAATAAGGACTATGTTTAATATACTTGGGCCTTTGTCAAACCCTGCGAAAGCTGATATGCAGCTTCTTGGTGTATATGATGAAAGCCTTGTAGAACCTATGGCGCATGTACTTAAAAACCTTGGGCTTAAAAGGGTTATGGTTGTATATGGGACAGATTGCATTGATGAAATATCTATGAGTGCACCTACTAAGGTTTGTGAATACAGGAATGGTGAATTTAAATTTTATGAGATAACACCAGAGCAGTTTGGACTAAAAACCTGCAAAAAAGAAGACCTTGTTGGTGGCACTCCAAAGGAAAATGCAGAGATTGCCAGGGAAATACTTAATGGAAGAGAAGGGGCAAAAATGGATGCTGTCCTTTTAAATGCAGGTGCAGCGCTTTACCTTGTTTCAGATGGCATAACTATAAAGGAAGGAATTGAAAAGGCTAGAGAGATTATAGAGAGCGGAATGGCTAAAGCCAAACTTGATGAATTTATACTGGCTACAAATTAAAATAATGAGGATTAAATTAAAAAGAGGGCATTAAAATAATGAATATTTTAGAAGAAATTGCAGAAAAAACCAGGAAGCGCATAGCCGGGGAAATGCAGCATAAGCCGTCAGGGGAACTGGAAAAAGAAGCATATGCAATAGAAACAGATACAGGTTTTCCATTTGAGAGGGCAGTCAAGGAAGGCAGCCTGTCTTTTATATGTGAGGTAAAGAAGGCATCACCGTCTAAAGGGATTATAGCAGAAGACTTCCCATATGTGCAGATAGCAAAAGAATATGAGCTGGGTGGCGCAAGTGCTGTTTCAGTGCTTACTGAACCATTTTATTTTATGGGGTCTGATAATTATTTAAAAGAAATAAAGAAAGAAATATCCCTGCCTGTTTTAAGGAAAGATTTTACTATAAATGAATACATGGTCTTCCAGGCAAAGGTTATAGGTGCAGATGCAATCCTGCTTATATGTGCAATACTTGATGATGCCAGCCTTAAAAAGCTGCTGGAAACTGCACACAGCCTAGGGCTTTCAGCACTTGTTGAGGCACATGATGAGGAAGAGATAAAAAGGGCAGTTAAAGCCGGGGCAAGGATGATAGGTGTAAATAACAGAGATTTAAAGACTTTCCAGGTTGATATAAAAAACAGCCTGCGTCTTAGGAAGCTTGTACCAGAAGATATAATTTTTGTATCAGAAAGTGGGATTAAAGGGAAAAAAGACCTGGAAGAACTTGCTGCAAATGGCACAGATGGTGTGCTTATAGGTGAAACAATGATGCGTGCAGAAGAGGACAGGATTGGCGTGTTAAAAGACCTGTGTAATTCTGTATTGTTATAATGGTAAAAGAAAGATGGCATGGAGGTTTACGTGGCTGGAACTAAGATAAAAATATGTGGTTTAAGGCGGATCCAGGATATAGAATATGCTAATATGCTTATGCCTGATTATATAGGGTTTATTCTGGCAGAGGGCTTTATGCGCAGCATAACGGCAGAAGATGCAGAGGAATTTGCAGGAAAGCTGGACAGCAGGATTAAAAGAGTTGGCGTATTTGCAGGCCAGCCGGAAGAAACGGTTGCAGAATATGTAAACAGTGGGATTATACAGTATGTACAGCTTCATGGTGGTGAAGACAATGCTTATATATGCAGGCTGCGCCAGCTTACTAAAAAAGGATGTAATATTATTAAAGCTATAAGGGTAAAGGATGCAGAGGATATTGAGGAGGCATCATTGTATAAATCTGACTACCTGCTTCTGGATGCATATTCTGGCGTGCAGGCAGGCGGCAATGGCATAACATTTGACTGGACTCTGGTTAAAAATATTGATAAACCGTTTTTCCTTGCTGGCGGCATTTCTGCTGGCAATGCCAGAAAAGCTGTAGAAATTGCAAAACCTTATGCAGTGGATGCCAGCAGCAGCATGGAAACAGATGGTTTTAAGGATTTCAATAAAATGAAACAGTTTGTTGATGCTGTGCGCAGTTTATAGCAATAAAAGTGCAGCATATATATTAAATGGAGGATTAATAATGGGCAAAGGAAGATATGGTATACATGGCGGACAGTATATACCTGAAACTCTTATGAATGAGGTTAACAGGATTGAAAGTGAGTATGAACATTATAAAAATGATGTTTTATTTAAAAAGGAACTTGACATGCTTCTTAAGGAGTATGCAGGCAGGCCTTCTCTTCTATATTTTGCGGAAAAAATGACTAAAGATTTGGGAGGCGCAAAGATTTATTTTAAACGTGAGGACTTAAACCATACAGGTTCACATAAGATTAATAATGTGCTTGGGCAGGCGCTTCTTGCAAAAAAAATGGGCAAAACACGTATTATTGCAGAAACAGGTGCAGGGCAGCATGGTGTTGCAACAGCAACGGCAGCAGCACTTTTAGGGCTTGAGTGTGAAATATTTATGGGCAGGGAGGACACTATAAGACAGGCACTTAACGTATACCGCATGGAACTTCTTGGAGCAAAAGTGCATCCTGTTGACAGTGGGACTAAAACTCTTAAAGATGCGGTAAATGACTGTATGAGGGAATGGGTTTCAAGGGTAGATGATACACTATATGTACTTGGTTCTGTAATGGGGCCTCATCCTTTCCCTATGATAGTAAGGGATTTCCAGAGTGTAATAAGCAGGGAGGCAAGAGAACAGATACTTGAAAAAGAAGGAAAACTTCCAGATGTTGTAATGGCATGTGTAGGCGGTGGAAGTAATTCTATGGGCATGTTTTATGAATTTATTGGGGACAAAAATGTACGTTTAATTGGGTGCGAGGCAGCAGGGCATGGCATAGATACAGATAAGACAGCAGCAACAATGGCTACTGGCACAGAAGGCATATTCCATGGCATGAAATCATATTTCTGCCAGGATGAATATGGGCAGATTGCACCAGTGTATTCTATTTCGGCAGGGCTTGACTATCCAGGGGTAGGTCCGGAACATGCCTATCTTAAAGATACAGGCAGGGCAGAATATGTGCCTGTAACTGATGATGAAGCTGTAAATGCATTTGAATATATTGCAAGGCAGGAAGGGATAATCGCTGCTATAGAAAGTTCACATGCAGTTGCACATCTTATGAAGATTGCACCAGAGATGGATAAAGACCAGATAATAATATGCTGTCTTTCAGGACGTGGGGATAAGGACGTGGCAGCAATCGCAAGATACAGGGGGGTTGATTTACATGAGTAGGATTAAAAACGCATTTAATGGCAAAAAGGCATTTATAGGATTTATAACAGCAGGAGACCCAAGCCTTGATAAAACAGAAGAATTTGTACTTGAAATGGAAAGGGCAGGAGCATCGCTTATAGAGCTGGGCATACCATTTTCTGACCCAGTAGCAGAAGGTACTGTTATACAGGATGCCAATTTAAGGGCACTTTCAGCAGGATGCACTACTGATAAAATATTTGAAATGGTTAAAAGACTGCGTGCAAAAACCCAGATACCGCTTGTTTTCCTTGCATATGCCAATACATTATATAAATATGGTTATGAAAGGTTCTGTAAAAGGAGCAGTGAAACAGGAATAGATGGTTTTATAATACCTGACATGCCATTTGAAGAGAAAAATGAATTGTCAGGCATAGCATCAGGACATGGAATTGACCTGATATCACTTGTCAGCCCTGTCTCTGGACAGAGGATACAGATGATTGCAAAGGAGGCAAAAGGTTTTATATATATTGTTTCATCAATGGGTGTAACAGGCACAAGGGATAAAATTACAACAGATATACAGGCAATCGCCAGTAAAATACGTGAAGTTACAGATGTGCCTGTAGCCGTTGGCTTTGGCATAAATACAAAAGAACAGGCAGCACAATATATACAGGTGGCTGATGGAATTATAATTGGGAGTGCAATTGTAAAAATTATTAAAAAATATGGAGATAATGCAGGAAAGCATATTTATAATTATGTATTAGAAATAACAGAAGCAGCTGGTATACATTGATTATACATGAATAATATTTCCAATATACTATTGAATACATTAAAAAAGTGTTAAAAGTTTGGTAAAAATTTATAAAAAATCCACGTCTTTTTTATAAAAAACATTGAATATTGTAATAAAGATAATATAAAAGTGGCAATAATTTTGTTCTTATGTTATACTGGTTATACTTTAGCAGGATATGAAGAAATATTTTCATATAAATTTATGCAGGAAGCATGGGCATAGCTGGGAGTATAAATGGAGAAGATTATGGGAAAGAGCAAGGTTAAATTTTCAAATGTCTGTTATGTTATAACAGGTATATCTATTATATTAATTATTGCCATTCTCTCTAACTATTTCAGTGATATGAAGCATACTTCACAGGAAATAAAAAAGGAGATACAGATTACAGGCGCACGGATTGCATCAGAGTATATATATGATTTCTTTGAAGGGCGCAAGGCATCACTTTCACTTTTAGGCAAGTGCCTTACAGGCATCGAAACAGATAATGGAACGGTACTGGAGGAACAGTTATCAGCGGAAGCAGATTTATTTGACAATATTGTTATTGTGGATAAAGATGGTTCTTTTATATGTGGATATGGGACATGTGATATTGAAGATGTCCAGAAAAAAAGTGGTTTTGAAAAGGCAGCAGATGGCATATGTACAGTAGCAGAAGAACTTATACCGCACCAGGATGGGGAACTTGAGCTTATGTTTTATGCACCTGTAATGGGTGTTGACGGGAAAGTTAAAGCAATATTGGTGGCTTCGATTTTGAAAAGCACTTTGACTAAACATATGGAAAAAAAGATTGCAGGACCTGGTGTATTTGCTGCTGTTATTAACGACAGGGGCAGGGTTATGTATGGGAGCAATAATACATATAAAGTAATCGGTGAAACAGGAAACAGCTTTTTTTCATTTATAAAAACGTGTAAAGTATATACTAGAAACTCTGGTATAGATTATATACAGGGAAGAATACATGAACGTAAGGAAATATTTTTAGAATTTGATTATAAAGGAGATAAGTTTGTTTGTGCATGTATGCCTTGTGAGGTAAATGACTGTTATGTTGTGTATATTACTAATACAGATAATATAGGCATAGGCAGTAAAATAACATCTGCTTCTAACTCTATTCTTCTTAAGTTATTAATAGCAGACCTGGTTGTAATATTTGGAATTCTTTTTTACCATATTAATGGAAGGGCAAAGGTAATTAAACTTCTTGATAATTATGGGATTTTAGACAGGCAGGAAGGTGCAGTGCTTTTTGAATACACATTTTACCCTAAGAAGAGGATAGATATATTTGGTGATTTCAGCCATATAGTTGGAAAGAATTTTTCTCCGCTTGTTGGTGAAGCGGTTTATGATGTATATGAGTATGTACATGAGGATGATGCTTCCATAAGGGGAAGGCTGCATGAATTTTTTGATAGTGAAGATGAAGTATTCTCATCAGAGGTAAGAATTTTAGACCAGAAAGGTGATTATGTGTGGTACCGCCTTACGGGCATGATGTTCCATGACAGGGAAGGTAGTTGTGAACGCTTTGTTGGAAAAGTAGTTAATGCCAATAAACAGATATCGATGGAAAAGAACCTTGTACAAAGGGCAGAGAATGACCTGCTTACAGGAGTACTTAATAAAAAGACTATAGAAGCTAAGATTGCAGAACAGTTAAAGGATATACACGAAGGCAGGAACTACATATTCTTTATGGTTGACCTTGATAATTTTAAAAATGTAAATGATACCCTTGGGCATATATATGGTGATAAAGCTATTGCAGATACCGCAGAGGTGCTTACAGGGATTTTCCATAACAATGCGTTTATAGGCAGGCTGGGAGGTGATGAATTTGCTGTGTGTGCAATATATGATGCATTTGATGAAGAAAGCCTGGTGGAATTTATTATAAAAAATGCTGAAAAAGTATGCAAGGCAAACCGCAGGGAGTACTCAGATGGTGCTAATACAGTAAGTATTTCAAGCAGTGTTGGTATTTCCATAGGCCCTAAGGATGGAAGCAGTTTTGAACTGTTATATAGAAAAGCTGATGAAGCATTATATAATTCAAAGAAAACCGGCAAAAATAAGTTTACAGTTTATGGGACAGAAAACAGCAGAAACTAAAAACAAAAGTTAAATTTCCATCCATCTGTTTTTGGCAGATGGATGTTTTGGAATATAGCAACAGTTTTATACTTCCAGGAGACTATCCTTTAAAGATAAGGGAATACTGTAAAATACAGGACAGGAAGTACTACAGACACAGAAAACAGGGAAGTGGCAGGAGGCTTATCTGGAATTTGCCGGTTTATGCCGGATGGGATAACCTGGCTGTATTATAAAAATATATAACTATAAACGGAGGGCAGTAATGGCTAGAAGTATTAAAAGTTTAGAGGAAGTAAAAATACCAGAAACATATTCTGTTGAAAATGCAGAATACCTTAAAGAAACAGACAGCTTTGCGCTTACATTGAGGCATAGGTACAGCAATGCAAGGGTGCTTGTATTAAGCAATGAAGATGATAATAAAGTATTTAACATAGGTTTCAGGACACCGCCAGCAGATGATACAGGAGTGCCACATATAATTGAGCATACAGTATTATGCGGCTCTAAGAATTTTCCAGTAAAAGACCCATTTGTTGAGCTTATAAAAGGTTCTTTAAACACATTCCTTAATGCTACAACATACCCTGACAAAACATTGTATCCTGTAGCGAGCTGCAATAATAAGGACTTTGAAAACCTTATGCATGTATACATGGATGCTGTATTTTATCCAAATATTTATAAATATGAGGAAATATTTAAACAAGAGGGCTGGCATTACGAGCTTGCAGACAAGGATGCACCATTAATATATAATGGCGTGGTTTATAATGAAATGAAAGGTGCCTATTCTTCAGAAGAGCGGGTTTTAGACTGTTTTGTCATGAGCAGCCTGTTCCCTGATACCACATACCATTATGAATCAGGCGGAGACCCTAAGTGCATACCAGATTTGACATATGAGGATTACCTTGCTTTCCATAAAAAATATTACCACCCTTCAAACAGTTATATATACCTTTATGGTGATATGGATATTGAAGAACGCCTTATATGGATGGATGAAAATTATTTAAAAGATTTCAAGGCAGTTAAAACAGATTCAGAAATTAGCAGGCAGGCAGGATTTGGCAGCATGAAAAGTTTAACTAAAACTTATGCTGCAGGCACAGATACAGACTGTACAGAAAAGACATATTACGCTTATGCCATGTCTATGGATATTACAATGGAACAGGAAAAGTGCCTTGCATTTGAACTTCTGTCATATGTGCTTGTAGAGATGCCAGGAGCGCCAGTTAAAAAGGCACTGCTTGATGCTGGGATTGGCACTGATATTGATGTAGATTTCTGTGATATAATGCTCCAAAGTTACTTTACAATAACTACTAAAAATGCAAAAGCAGGAGAAAAGGACAGATTTTACCAGATAATAAGGGAAACATTAGAAGGTATAGTTAAAAATGGTATTGATAAAAAAGTACTTGAAGCAGCATTAAACGGAATGGAGTTCAGGGAAAGAGAGGCAGACTTCGGCTCATACCCTAAAGGGCTTATATACAGCCTGAAAGCCTTGAAAACATGGCTTTATAGTGACAGTGAACCATATTCTGCACTTAAATATGAAAAATATTACAGCTTTTTAAGGGAGCAGATTGGCACAGATTATTTTGAGAATCTGGTACAGGAATATATCCTGGACAATACACATGCAGTCCTTGTGGAAATGGTTCCAGAAAAAGGTCTTGCGATAAAGAATGAACAAGAACTTGAGGAAAAACTTGCAGCATTCAAGGAAAGCCTTTCTGATAAAGAAAAGGACAGGATTATACAAGAAACAAAAGCATTAAAAGCATACCAGGAAGAGCCTTCACCAAAAGAAGATTTAGAGAAAATACCTATGCTGGCAAGAGAGGATATCAAAAAAGAGGCAGCGCCTTATTATAATACAGAAACTGAAATATGTGGTATACCAGCAGTACACCATAATATTTCATCAAATGGCATAATATACCTGAACTTTTTCTTTGACATACACAATCTTAAAGAATATATGCCACAGATTAGTTTCCTGTCAACACTTCTTGGATATATGGATACAGAAAACTACACTTACAATGAATTTGACACAGAAGTTAATTTCTATACAGGCGGCATTGTTGCTGATACAGGTATTTATACACATCTTGGAAAAAGTAATGAGTATGAGATTAAATTTGAGGTACGTACAAAGGTACTTGAAGCAAAGGCAGCTGATGCATTAAAGCTTATGGCTGAGATGATGCTTAAAACCATTTTTACAGATGAAAAACATCTACGTGAAGTAGTTGCAGAAAGCCGTTCAAGGCTTAAAGTGCGCCTTATGTCAGCAGGAAACCAGGCAGCAGCAGTGCGTGTAAATGCATGTAATTCAGAAAGTGCATGGCTTATAGACAACTCTGCTGGCATTGGCTATTATAACTACCTTGTGCGCCTTGATGAAAATTTTGATGAGGAAAAGGAAAACCTTATTAAAGGATGTAGTGAACTTGTAAAAGAAATATTTAAAAAAGAGAAACTTCTTATTTCATGTACATGCAAAGAAGAAGCTTTAGATATATTAAAACAATCAATGCCTGGATTTACAGAGGAGCTTGGAAAGTTTGAAAGTACAGGGCAGGGCGGAAACATTTCTTCGCTTAAAAAGTATACACCAGATATCACAATGAAGAAAGAGGCGTTTACAACCCCTGCAGAAATACAATATGTTGCATTTGGCGGCACATTTGGCAGCGTTACAGATGCAGACCTGGGTACATTAAACGTTGTACAGCATCTTTTAAATTATGACTACCTCTGGAATGAAGTACGTGTCAAAGGTGGGGCATATGGTGTAAAATGTAACTTTACAAGGGAAAAACAGTGGTATTTTGCATCATACCGTGACCCTAATCTTTCATCTACTATTAATGTGTATGAAAATGCCGCAGATTATCTTGAAAACTATAATGCAGATGAAAGGGAGATTACAAAAACAATAATAGGGACAATAAGCAATATTGACACGCCATTAACCCCGAATATGAAGGGAAACCGTTCAATGACAGCATATTTTAAGAAAATACCTTATGATTTGCTACAGAAAGAAAGGAACAGTGTTCTTTCATGCAGCATTGAAGATATACGCAGGGCAGCAGAGGTAATAAAGGCAGTGGCAGCAAAAGGTAATATATGTGTAATAGGCAATGAAAAGCATATAAAAGATGAGAAAGATATATTTGATGAAATAAAAGTTCTATCTTAACAGACAACCTGGCTTTCCAGGCAGCAAGAACGCCAGAGGCGTTCTTGGATACATAATATTTTGAATGGAGGATTGGATGGGCAAGTTTAAATCAGGATTTGTAACTCTTATAGGAAGACCTAATGTTGGCAAGTCAACACTTATGAATACGCTTGTAGGACAGAAAATAGCAATTACTTCTAATAAGCCACAGACAACAAGAAACCGTATACAAACAGTATATACATGTGAAGATGGGCAGATAATCTTTCTTGATACACCAGGCATACATAAAGCTAAAAACAAGCTTGGTGAATATATGGTTTCCATTGCAGAGAGGACATTAAAGGAAGTTGATGTAATATTATGGCTTGTAGAACCATCAACATTTATAGGGGCAGGCGAGCAGCATATTGCTGAGTGTGTTGCAAAATCCAATATACCTGTAATACTTGTTATTAATAAAATAGACACTGTAAATAAAGCAGAAATTCTTAAATTTATAGATGCTTACAAAGATATTGCCAGCTTTGCTGAAATTATACCTGTTTCTGCACTTAACGGGGAGAATACAGATGACCTTATAAATACTATTATAAGGTATCTTCCACAAGGACCATGTTATTATGATGAAGATACAATAACAGACCAGCCAGAGCGCCAGATAGTTGCAGAAATGATTCGTGAGAAAACTTTAAGGAATCTTAATGATGAAGTGCCTCACGGCATTGCTGTTGCAATAGAGCGCATGAGAGAGCGGACAAAAGGTAATATTATTGATATTGACGCAACAATTATATGCGAACGCAATTCACATAAAGGGATTATAATAGGAAAACAGGGAAGCATGCTTAAAAAGATTGGCACAGAAGCAAGAAAGGACATTGAGTCACTTCTTGCCTGCAAAACCAATCTTAAACTCTGGGTTAAGGTTAAGAAAGACTGGCGCAACAGCGATATGCTTATAAAGAATTTTGGATATAATAAAAACGATTTAGATTTGTAAGCTTACAAAACATACCAGTATATTAGAATGTAATAAAGGCTATCATATTACCACATCCTGTATGCCAGGCTGTGGAAAGGTATGGTGGTAACATGGAAGAGAAAAATTGCTGGGATAAATTTGCAGTTTCGGGCAAGGTTGAAGATTACTTAAAATACCGCAGCATTGTGGAAAATGCGGCACATAGTAAAGCAGACAGCACACAGGCAGCACCAGTGGTTCAACAGGAAACAGAGGCTTATAAAACCACCTGTTAGTGTTTATAGTGCTGGTTCTGCTGGTATATGGAGGGCTGGATTGAGGGAAATTGTTACACTTACGGGTATGGTATTAGTGTCCTCCCCATTAAAGGAGTATGATAAACGGATTGAGATACTTACAAGGGAACAGGGCAGGATACCAGCATTTGCACAGGGCGCAAGGAAACAAAACAGCGCCCTTTCTGCATGTATAGTACCATTTACATTTGGGGAATACCAGGTGTATGAGGGGCGTAATTCATATTCGTTAAAATCAGGCATAATAACTAGTTATTTTGGAAGCCTTGCAGATGATTATGATTTACTATGCTATGCATCATATTTTACAGAAATTGCAAGATACTTAACAAGGGAAAATGTAAGGGCAGATGGTGAGCTGCTTCTTTTATACATAACATTTAAGGCACTACAGGCAGGGAAAGTCCCTTTAAAACTTATAAGAAGGATATTTGAGCTCCGTTTTATGGCAATACAGGGGGAAGCACCAGGTGTATTTGCATGCGTACGCTGTGGTAATACAGAGGCATATAACGTTTATATGGCAGAAGGGGGGCTTCTCTGTGAAGAATGCCAGAGAAAGGATATACAATTAAAAGGGCATTATCCTGTAAAATTAAGTGCTGATGCAAGGTATGCGTTACAATATATAATCTCAAGCCCGTTTGAAAAACTGTATAGTTTTAACTTATCAGAAAACGTAATGGCTGAAGTGGACAGGTTTATGGAAAAATACATTGCAAGGTATCTGCCACATCATTTTAAATCGGCAGAGTTTTTATTATAACTTCCAGTTATTCTGTGTTTTGGCAAACGGACGCAGGTTTTTCAGCGTCCAGGCTGGGTTATTCCATTCCAGGGCACGTTCTCACTACGTTAGCCCACGCAGCGGCGCATAAAATCTGAAAGAACCAGATTTAAACGCCGGCGGGGCTAAAGTGCCCCTGTCATGGAGTAACCCAGCCTGGACGCTTGAAAACTGCTGTTTACTGCCAGATTTTAGGATTATAACTGGAAATTATGTTGTGTAACAGTTTATTCAGATAGACGGAAGATACAGGGGTATATGGAAAAATTTTATAAAGGTTTGATGGTTTCAATAATCAGTTTTACAAAGTATGGTGTTTCTCTTTCCCTGGAATTTAAAGATATTTTAATGGGATATAATTGTATTGTAAGGGTATATACTGCAAAGAGCGGCATTTCATGTAATGGGGTTGAATATATATGCTGTAGTTTAAGGGAGTGGACAGGCATCCATTTTAAAGAGGATGCTATTATAATATTTACAGGGGCGTGCGGCATAGCCGTGCGCAGCATTGCGCCGTTTTTGGGCAGTAAATGTACTGACCCTGCAGTTATAGTGGCTGATGATATGGGGATTAATGTAATTTCCCTTTTATCAGGGCACCTTGGCGGTGCGAATGAATGGACAAAGATTCTTGCTTCTTCAATAGGTGCTAATGCTGTTATTACTACATCTTCAGATATACATAATAAAACTGCTATAGATTTATTTGCGGAACGTAATAATTTATATATAGAAAATATGGAAGCAGCAAGAAGAATACAAGCAGCAGTTATTGAGGAAAAGCCTGTTACAGTTTTTTGTGATGCAGAAATAACTGGAAGAGTACCAGATAGTTTTTATATCAGGAAAATACCGGATAACTTTTCTGGTGGGAATAAAGATAAGTATAATATAATAATTTCGCCGTTTGCTGGTTTTAAAGAATGGGCTGTATTTAATAATAAAGACAGTATAACGCTTTATCTTATACCAAAAGTGGTTACGCTTGGGATAGGATGCCGCAGGTCTAAGACATATAGTGAGATAGATTCTTTTGTAAGGGAAGCTTTAGGCAGGGCTGGCATTTCCATGCATTCAATATCAGGGCTGGCTACAATAGATATTAAGCAAAATGAACCTGGGATTTTGGAATTTGCAGAAAAAGAGCATTTACCAGCCAGCTTTTATAGTGCTGAGGAACTGGAAACTGTAACAGGCAGCACCAGTTATTCAAGTTTTGTTAAAGAAATAACAGGTACTGGAAATGTATGTGAATGTGCAGCACTTTTTCCGCAAGGTGAAAAGGAACTTGTATTAGCAAAACAGGCAGGCAATGGAATTACAGTTGCAGCTGCAATTAGAAAGTGGAGTATAGACTTTGGGTAAAATATATATTACAGGCATTGGACCTGGTGGTTTAGAAAATATGACATTAAAAGCGCTTGAGGTGCTTTCTTTCTGTGATATAATTATTGGATATAATGTATATACAGAACTGGTAAAACCTTATTTTAAAGATAAAGAATTTCTTTCAACTGGTATGACAAAAGAATATGAAAGATGTGTTTTATGTTTTGAAAAGGCAGTAGAAGGAAAAAATGTTGCGCTTGTGTGTAGTGGTGATGCAGGGATTTATGGCATGGCAGGATTAATGTATTATACAGGACAGGCCTATCCAGATATACAACTTGAAGTTATACCTGGAGTTACTGCTGCAAGTTCAGGGGCGGCATTGCTTGGCGCACCATTAATACAGGATTTCGCAGTTATAAGTTTAAGTGATTTGCTTACACCGTGGGAAAAAATAGAGAAGCGTATACTTGCGGCAGCATATGCTGGCATGTGTATATGTCTTTATAACCCTTCAAGCAAAAAACGTGCAGGATATCTAAAAAGGGCGTGCAGGCTTGTTTTAAAATATGCACCGCCAGAAACAGCCTGTGGGATAACAGAAAATATTGGCAGGGAAGGGGAGTTTTACAAGGTCTGTACATTAAAAGAGCTTATGGAAATACCTGTAAATATGTTTACAACTGTTTTTATTGGAAATTCGCAGACAAAGATTATTAATGGCAGGATGGTTACGCCAAGAGGCTATAAAACAGGGGGAAAAGATATTGGATAAACCAGTTCTGGTATTTGGTGGTACAAGTGAAGGCAGGAAGCTTGCAGAATTATTTGACAGTAATAACATGAAGTGTATAGTATGTGTTGCAACAGAGTATGGGGAACAGCTTCTTCCAGAGTCGGAAAATATTACTGTTATTTGCGGACGTATGGATTTTAATGGTATTTACAGGCTTATGGCAGGAGATGCAGGCAATGGCAGACAGTTTTCTTATGTAATAGATGCAACACATCCTTATGCTTCTTTAATATCAGATAATGTAAAACAGGCATGTATTAAAACAGGTACAGTTTATCTGCGCCTTTTGCGTGATAATATTTATAATAGCCAGGATAATAATATAAAGTTTTTTCCAGATGCCAGCCAGGCAGCAGAATATTTGGATAAAACCACAGGCAGGATATTATTGACTACAGGCAGCAAAGACCTGCCGGTGTTTTGTAACAGTATAAAGGATAAAAGCCGTATTACTGTAAGGGTGCTTCCTTCTGCCAGTGCTATAGAGGTATGTAATAACTCAGGGCTGGATGGAAAGCAGATAATTGCAATGCAAGGTCCTTTTTCTAAAGAAACTAATGCTGCATTAATAAAACAGTCAGATGCCAGATTTATTGTTATGAAAGAAAGCGGCAGTGCAGGCGGTTTTCCAGAAAAGGTATCTGCTGCAAAAGAAACGGGTACAGATATAATAATTATAAAAAGGCCTGTAGAAGAAACAGGACATACTTTTGATGAAATTATTAAAATACTTGGACTTTGTGATGCCAGTATAAATAGCTGTAATAATAATTTATATAAAGAAATTACACTGGCTGGAATGGGAATGGGAAATAAAGGGACTCTTACTATAGACGGGCTTGCTGCATTAGAAGAGGCAGAACTTGTAATTGGTACAGGAAGGCTGCTTGAAACGGCAGGCAGAATTACCAATATGTCTTATAAAGAAATTTATAATGCTTATAATGCAAATTTGATATATAGCTATATTAAAGAACATCCACAATATAATAAAATTGCAGTTTTGCTTTCTGGTGATACTGGTTTTTACAGTGGGGCAAAAAATCTGGAAGAAGTGTTGTCAGGATTGCAGGAATATAATATAAAAATTATTCCAGGCATATCTTCTGTAGTATATTTTGCTTCCCGGTTAAAAACAGGCTGGCAGGATATAAAACTTCTAAGCCTGCATGGCAGGACGCAGAATGTAATTGATGCAATAAAAAGCAATAGAAGGACATTTGTGCTTCTTGGAGCAAAGGACAGTGTTGCATGGCTTGCAGGTTTATGTATACAATATGGTTTAGGGGATGTTAAATTATATATAGGGCATAACCTGGGATATAGTGATGAAGAAATTATTTCTGGAAACCCGGCAGATTTTGCTGGATATATTAACAAAGGGATTTTATATTGCGCAATTATAGAAAACTCTTCTGCTGGCAGGAGCATTGTAACACATGGAATACCAGACAGCCAGTTTATACGTGGCAATGTCCCTATGACTAAGGAAGAAATACGTGAGATATCTGTTTCAAAGCTGCATCTGCTGAAAGATGCAGTGGTTTATGATATTGGTTCTGGTACTGGCTCTGTTGCGGTTGAATGTGCAAGGATGGCATATAATGGAAAAGTTTATGCAATTGAAAAGAACAGCGAAGCAGTAAAGCTTATAGAACAGAATAAATTATTACATGGCACGTTTAACTTAGAAGTGGTAAATGGCACAGCACCTGGGATTTTAGAAGGGCTTGAGCCGCCAACACATGTGTTTATAGGAGGAAGTTCAGGAAAACTAAGACAAGTAATGGCTAGTATATTTGCAAAGAATAAAAATGCAAGGATTGTAATTAATGCAGTTACTCTTGAAACAGTTGCAGAAGTGCAAAGGATTATAAAAGAGAATAAAGATATTAAAGCAGATATTTCATGCATAACAGTTAGCAAGGCGGAGGCTCTTGGAAATTACCATATAATGAAGGATTTGAATCCTGTCTGGATAATAGTTATAGAGCTAGGATAATTTCCAGTTATCCTGTGTTTATGTAAAACGGACGGTTTCTGTGCCATAGCCAGAATATTCCGTATAAGGGCACGCTTCCGCTACGATGGCATACGCAGCGGCGCATAAAATCCTTATGCCACTTTGTGGCATTGGGTACAGGATTTAAACGCCGGCGATGCCAAAGTGCCCCTTTTACGGAATATTGCTGGCACCTGGCACATGAAACCTGTCACTGTAAATTTACAATAAACCCCAGAATAACATAATAACTCGAAATTGGGTGTTGAAAATTATTCTGCTGGTTTTTACTTATATCCTATATTTTTTATTTGCCATTATACAAACATTAATACAAATAGCACTCATATATTTTCCGTCTGTCTGAATAACCTTCCACACATCATAATTTCCAGTTATATTACCATTTTTGCCAGCAAACAGCAGGTTTCCAGTGTCCAGGCTAAATATTCCATGACAGGGACACTTCAGCTCCGCCGGCGTTTAAATCTGGTTCTTTCAGATTTTATGCGCCGCTGCGTGAGCTGACGTAGCGAAAGCGTGCCCTGGAGTGGAATATTTAGCCTGGACACCGAAAGCCCTGCGTCCGTCCTGCCAGCAAAAGATAACTGGAAATTATCATCATATATATTGCAAAGAATAAGAGAGGTGTTATAGTTTATGGAAATCCCAAGAATTATGTTAGCCGCAGGCTCAAGCGGAAGCGGTAAGACCACTATTACGTGTGGTCTTTTACAGGCATTTAAAAACCGTGGTTTAAAGGCTGTTTCTTTTAAATGTGGTCCTGATTATATAGACCCGTTATTTCATAAAACGGTACTTGGGATACCTTCTAAAAACCTTGATACATTTTTTGCCCCGCCTGGCATTGTGCAGGAGCTTATGGCAGAAACAGCCGCATATGCAGATATTGCAGTAACAGAGGGTGTAATGGGTTATTATGACGGGGCTGGGATTAAAACACATATGGCGTCGTCATATGAACTTGCAAAAGTAACAGATACTCCTGTAATATTAATTGTTAATGCACGTGGAATGGGAATTTCAGTTATACCATATATTAAAGGTTTCCTGGAGTATAAAGCCTGTTCTGGAATTAAAGCTGTTATATTAAACCAGGCTTCCAGGGCAGTGTATAGCGGATTAAAACCTTTAATAGAAAAAGAATTAGGAATAACTGTTGCTGGTTATTTGCCAGTAATGCAAGAGTGCCATCTGGAAAGCAGGCATCTTGGACTTGTTATGCCAGAGGAGGCTGCAGGCATAAAGGAAATAATAAATGGCTTAGCAGTTAAAATGGAAGAATGCATAGATATAGATAAAATAATTTCTATTGCAGAAAGTGCTCCTTGTATTAATGTAAATCCTGTGGAAATTGTGCCTGTATGCAGTTATGGTAAAGTGCGTATAGGAATTGCAATGGATGAAGCTTTTTGTTTTTATTATGAAGATAATTTAAGACTTCTTGAAAAGCTTGGTGCGGAATTAGTGTATTTTTCACCACTGCATGAAAAGAAACTGCCTGGAAATATAGATGGCTGTATATTTGGCGGAGGATATCCTGAACTTTATCTTAAGGGATTAAGCAGTAATACCTCAATGCTAAAGTCTGTAAAGCAGGCACTTTCAGCAAGGCAAATGCCATATATAGCAGAATGTGGCGGTTTTTTATATCTCCATGAAAATATGGAAGATACATGCCATAATAATTACAGGCTTGCTGGTGTAATCCATGCAGATGCCATATACAAAGGGAAATTACAGCGTTTTGGCTATATAACCCTTTCACCAGCAGTACGTGCCAATGATAAAAATAAAGAAATAAAAGCACATGAATTCCATTATTATGACAGTACAGATAATGGAAAAAGCTATATTGCAACAAAACCGTTCCGCAATATACAGTGGGAATGTATACATGAAAGCGGACAGGGTTTTGCAGGTTTTCCACATCTGTACTTTTATTCATGTCCGGGTTTTGCAAGGAAGTTCGTGGAAAAATGCCTGCATTATTCTTTATTGCGTAATGATTCCTGATGTTTTCTTTCAACAAACCTTCCCATACAGAAAGCTATAATTCCAACGCCAATTCCAGTCTGTATACAGAAAAGCAGGCTTTCTATCTCACCAGGAAGTTCACCATTAAGAGCCTGCTCAAGCACAGGTGTAAACCAAGGTTCATATTTACCTGTGATTTCTTCAACCATTACACTGCCTGCATCATCTGAACCACCAAATTCTGCACCTTTAAGTGCAAAAAGCGGAATAATAATTATAAGTGCAACAGCAAAAAGCAGTGCTACCGCTATTTTCTTCTTATTATTTTTCATTATTGAGCTGTCCCCTTTCTGATAAAACCAATTTCTATAAGTTCTTGTGTCCCGTATGTTTCAAGTGCCATAACTATAAGGACAGTAAGTATTCCTTCGAGAATTGCAAGCGGAAGCTGGGTTGGCGCAAATACACCCAGGAATTTTAAAAATGCTGCCAGCACACCATCTGCTGTATTATGCGCAAGTGCAAGCTGGAAGCTTGTAACACAGTATGTAAATAAATCCCCTATGCTTGCTGCAAGAAATATGCTTACAAGTTTACTGGCTTTGAATTTCTGGCAGGTTTTATATATAATGTAACTTACAACAGGTCCTGCTATAGCCATTGAGAATGTGTTAGCACCAAGTGTTGTAATCCCACCATGGGCAAGCAGTATTGCCTGGAATATCAGAACGATAATTCCCAGGATGCTTATAACAGAAGGCCCAAATAAAATTGCCCCAAGCCCTGTGCCTGTCATGTGTGAGCAGCTTCCTGTAAGAGATGGTATTTTTAGTGAGGAAATAACAAAAACAAATGCCCCTGACATAGCAATAAGTGTTATATTCCTGCGGTTCTTTTCAAGTAAATTTTTAATTTTTATAAAACCTGATACAAGAAAAGGTATGCTTACAATGCCCCATGCAACACAGTAACCAGGTGGAAGATATCCTTCCATAATGTGCATTGCGGAAACAGCATTACCTGTTCCCAAAACTGCCGCAAAAAGAACTGCTACAAAAATAATCTTTTTTTCTTTTTTAGCCATAATTTTCTCCTTTTGAAAATAAAAATTTATTATAAATGGTTAAACCATTTAGTAAACTCATTAATAGATTTTGGGGCGTTATCATAGTTATTTAAGTCCTTGCCATACTTTTTATTTATAATTTTATATATTTGTAAAAGCATTGGCTTTTCAAGGTTTGCCCTTTTTAATATTTCATCTGATGTAAATATTTTTACTGGTTCATCATCAGCAATTATGCTTCCGTTTTCAATGACAATAATCCTGTCAGCCCACTTGTATGCAAAATCTGTATTATGTGTTGAGATAATAATTGTTTTTCCTTCACTTTCAAGCTTTGACAGAATATTTTCAAACATTAGCGAATTGCCAGGGTCTAATGATGCCATAGGTTCATCAAATAAAATAATTTCTGGCTGCATTGCAATTACGCCTGCAATAGCTACACGCTTCTTTTCGCCTCCGCTTAGATAATGTGGGGGTTTGTCCTTGTAATTATAAATCCCCATTTCTTTTAAAATCCCAATAGTTCTTTTTTGTATTTCACTTTCAGGCAGCCCAAGATTTACAAGCCCGAATGATACTTCATTTAAAACAGTTGTGCCTACAATCTGGCTGTCTGGCTCCTGGAAAACATATCCAACATTTTTCCTAAGAGTGTTTATATTTTTTTTTGTTATTTTTGTCCCAGAAAAAAATATTTCACCACTTCTGCTGTTGTATACACCATTCATATTTAAAAATAAGGTGGATTTTCCTGCGCCATTAGCACCCAGGACAGCAATTTTTTCACCCTTTTTAATTCCAATGCTGATGTCTGTTAAGACATTATTCCTGTTATCATAAGAATAATCCAGGTGTTTAATTTCAAGTATGTAGCCAGGCGTTTCTGCCATTTGTTTTCCTCCATTGTGTATAATATGTTTTACTAGCTGGTTACATTGTGTATGCCAGTTTAAATATAATTAAGAATAAAAGGTATATTAAAAATAATAATGCCTGTAATTTAGAAATTTTTTTATTTTCATTGTAAAATCCAAGTGAACCATTATAACAGCGTGCTTCCATTGCATTATAGTAATTGCGCGAATTTTTTAATGACACAATTAAAAGATTACTAAGCATTATGCTGAAACTTTTGCATGATGTCCTGAAATTAATATATCCAAGCCTTGCCACACCTGCGTTATGCATTTTATGTACTCCATCAGACAAGATAAATATGTATCTGTATATAAGATACATTAATTCAATAAATATACCAGGCAGATGAAGCTTTTTTAGTGCTGTAATAATTTCACCTGCAGGAGTTGATAAAGTTACCAGGTACATTGCACTGGCAGCGCTTATGGCTTTTAATATAATATTAAGCATCAGTGTTATATTTTCTTTTGTAAAATATATATATGTAAATCCAATATCCAGGTTTATTATTCCTATGGCTGCCTTGGAAAAACCAGCCCCGGCAGCTATGCTTCCAAGAAGAATAAATAAAAAAGGTATTTTTACGGCCTTTAAATATTTCCTGGTAGAAAGTCTGGCAAGATATGTATTTACAAATCCCATAAAGAGAAATGTATATACTGGAATAAAAAAATTGTCTGAGGAAATAACAATTATTATTGCTGCTAATGCAAAGAGCATTTTATAACTGGTATTCCAGTTTCTTATAGCAGAGTTATAAGCGTAATAATCTATTGGAAAATGGTTATGTGTATGCAAAAAATAACCTCCGGCTTTTTTTAAGCCAGAGGTTTTAATGGGTATACTTAATAAAGATACATAGTATTAATTAAAAAAAATACTTGTACCATACTTATAAGGCCAGTTACCTGTGGCTTATGATTTTTCATTTAAGGCAGGTCTCCTGGCTTAATATCTGTTACATTTATAAATTATGCAACGCGTTTATATACATACCTTCCCGGCATTCCAGTGGCATATCTGTATATAACCTCAATCTCACAGTGGCAGGTCCGCACAGGTCTCTCACCTGTTTCCCTTTTCACCAGCAGCTCCACACCATCCCAGGCGTATTACTGCAGGCACCTTAAATGTATTTAGTTTTATACCAGTATACACTTTTTCAAATTATTGTCAAATAAAAAACAAAAATAACCACACGTCCGTTTCATAAATTTCCAGTTATCCTGTGTTTGTATAAAAACGGACGGTTTCCGTACCGGAGCCAGAATATTCCGTACAGGGGCACGCTTCCGCTACGGTAGAAATACGAGTTTTACAGTGCCATTTTGCACGTTTTTTGTGCAAAATGTGTACATAACCAGTGCTGAAAGCACTGCTAGTTACTATGAACAGCGTAGCTGTGAATAGTAACAATTTTATGAAACGGACGTGAAAATAACCAGAAAAATGCTTGACATATTTTCACGTATATGATACTCTATCAGAGGTTTTGCAGAAAGTACAAGCCACACTGCCGTAGACAGCAGGTGCCATATTACTGGCGTAAGGATAGCCGCCTGCCGAGGAGAATTTTGTTTTTTATGGAATTTCTATCTCCCTGTATACGTGTGTGCAGGGGGATTTTTCATATTATAAAGTAAAAAAGGTCTGCAAGCAGTGAATTAATAAAATATATGGGCATGCCCAGGAAAGGAGATTTTACCTATGGCAAAAGTTGAAATTAAACAGCCTGTAGTTGATGAGATTAAAGCGAAAGTTGAAGGTGCTGTTACAATAGTTTTAGTTGATTACCGTGGACTTACTGTTGAACAGGATACAAGACTCCGTAAAAATCTCAGGGAAGCAGGGTGTGAATACAAGGTATACAAGAATACCCTTATGAAACGTGCATTTGAGGGTACAGACTGTGCACAGCTTAATGCTCTTCTTGAAGGACCATCTGCAATTGCTATTTCAAAGGATGATGTAACAGCACCTATAAGGATTCTTAATAATATGGCAAAGGAAGCAGAAGCGCTTGAATTTAAAGCTGCTGTTGTAGAAGGCAGCTTATATGATGCTGATGGAGTTAAGGCTCTTGCAAGCATTCCTTCAAGAGAAGAACTTATTTCAAAACTGCTTGGTTCTTTACAGTCACCTATTACAAACTTTGCACGTGTTATTAAGCAGATTGCAGAAAAGGGTGACAGTGCTGCAGAGGCATAGGGTGTTTAAAATATCCAGATGCGGAAAATTTATTTTAATTATATTTAATATTTAATGGAGGTATATAAAATGACTACACAGGAAATTATTGATGTAATCAAAGGGATGACAGTTTTAGAATTAAATGATTTAGTAAAGGCATGTGAGGAAGAGTTTGGTGTATCAGCAGCTGCTGGTGTTGTTGTTGCAGCAGGTGGTGCTGGCGGCGAAGCTGCTGATGAAAAGGATGAATTTGATGTAGAACTTACAGAGGTTGGTCCAAACAAAGTTAAGGTTATAAAAGTAGTACGTGAAGTAACAGGTTTAGGCCTTAAAGAAGCTAAGGAAGTCGTTGATGGCGCTCCTAAGGTTATCAAAGAAGCAGCATCTAAGGAAGAAGCTGAAGATATTAAGACAAAGATTGAGGCTGAGGGTGCTAAAGTTACTCTTAAATAATTTGTTAAATATGATTATACTTTTTAAGGACTGCCAGGTAATTCTGGCAGTTCTTTTTAAAATAACCCATTTAATATATGTTTTAGATATATGGGAGGAGGAAATATATGGCTTCTGACAGCCTGTACAGACTGGCTTTTGAATACAAGAAAACTAAACTCTGGAATAAACTTAGGGATGATGAGGTATTTGCAATAAAGTTACCAGATGGTGAAACAGGATATATAAGCATAATGGGCATGGCAGGTGATTACATTGCAGCTGGCATATATATTGGCAGGAAGGGATTTAACAGTTACATGGTTATTGCCAGTACATATGGGCACGATTTTAAATCCCGGCTTTTATACCAGGAATGTCTGTTACAACAAGAATGCCTTCAATGTACTTTCCAGGATAAAGCTAATTTATCCAAAGAAGAGGCAGCAGAAGTAATGGATTATGCAGACAGGAATAATGCCACTTTAAAAGGAAGCAATGCCTGGCCGCAGTTTGTAAAGTACAGGGCAGGGTATTGCCCATGGATTATACAGACAGAACAGGATGAGGTGTATATTGCAGAGGCACTCAAAGCAGCAACTGCATTAGCAGGAATGTTAAAACAGGGAAATCTGCCTGTATTTGACAGCACAGGCGGAAGCGGCAAAATCCCGTTTTTGGAAAAAAACGGTGATGGGTACAGCATAAGCAGTATAGAAGTGCCAGAACCTTTGCCGGAAGAATATGCAATGCCTGGCATATATAATGATATTAATGTGGCAAAGCTTAAAAATATGGGAAAGAGTGGTGTATGGGAATGTGAACTTGTGCAGTACCCTGAACCTGTGCGCAATAATCCAGATGAGGTGCCGCATTTTCCAATGATGTTCCTGGCGGTAGAGTCTAATACAGGTTTTATACTGCCTGTATCACCAGTAGAGTATTTTGAAGAGTCATCAGAAAAGCTGCTGGATATTTTAGTGGAGGCATTTTTAATGCAGAATATCTGTCCAAAAGTTATACATGTACGTGATAAACGTTCATACTGTTTTTTAGAAGGGCTATGTAAAAGGATAAGAACAAAACTGGTAATTGAACCGGAGCTGCCTTCACTGGATGATGCAGAAGAAGACCTGCTTGAACATATTAATGGCAGTGAGGAAGAAAACCTTCAGGATATTATGAAGGTTTTTAATGAACTTGTAAAGTTAAGTGATGAAGAATTACTGGGTTTGCCGGATATTGTTACTAACCAGTTTGAAGTCCTTGTGAAAAAAAACATCCTGCCAGAACAACTGTCTGAAAGACTAGATAAAGTTTTTAATTTTACAGGAACTAGAAGCAGGGAAGGGAGGACAAAAAGCAATGTTATTTCAATTAAACCAGGTATACAACAGCCAAAACCGCTTAAATAAATACGGCAAAAAAGCGTGATTATTCGTGAAAATCCTTGACAAATGCTTGTAATGAGGGTATAAATAACATGTAGGTTTTACGGAATTAATTTATGAGGAGGATTTATCCATGAACAAGACGGAATTAGTAGCAGCTATCGCTGAGAAAACAGAGCTTTCAAAGAAGGATTCAGAGAAGGCATTAAAGGCTTTTATTGATGTTGTAACAGAAGAGCTGCAAAAAGAAGAGAAAATCCAGTTAGTAGGATTTGGAACATTTGAAGTTGCAGAAAGAGCGGCAAGGGAAGGCAGAAACCCATTAACAGGTGAGAAGATGCAGATTGAGGCTTCTAAAGCTCCTAAATTTAAGGCTGGAAAGGCTTTAAAGGATGCTGTAAACCAATAATTTTTGTTTGTGGTAATTGCTGAGACTGCCTGGAGGCAGTCTCTTTTGCGTAGAAAGGAAGCAGGTTATGAGATTAGACAAGTATCTTAAGGTTTCAAGGCTGATTAAGAGAAGGCCTGTTGCAAATGAGGCGTGCGATGCAGGCAGGATATCAGTAAATGGTAAGAAAGCGAAGGCATCGCTTAATGTTAAAATTGGTGATATTATAGAAATTGGCTTTGGGGACAAACTGGTAAAGGTTGAAGTATTAAGCCTGGAGGAGACTTATAAAAAAGATGAAGCCAGGGAACTTTACAAATTATTATAAGTAAGGCGGCAATGGGGTTATTATTTTGCTGTTATAAATTGCAAGGTCTCTTCATATACTGTGATAGGAATATGAAGGGAGTTTTTTTATGGAAGACAGAAGAACGGAAGAAAGACAGAACAAACAGGTACATAAGGTTTATCTTAATGCAAGGCGGACAGCGGTATTATCAGGGGTAAGGGATGTATTGTCATTTGATGCAAAAGAAGTTTATCTTGAAACTGAGCAGGGGATTTTGCTTATAAGGGGCGATGAGCTTCATGTAAACAGGCTTTCTCTAGAAAAAGGGGAGGTTGATGTTGATGGAAGGATAGACAGTTTTGCATATTCTGATAAGGAAGAACCAGCCAAAAAAGCAGCTTCATTTTTCGGGAGGATGTTTCAGTGAGTGAAATTATTCATGGACAGGTTACTTTCCTTATAGTAACACTGTGTTGTGGAATGGCCCTGGTTTTTGGATATGAAATACTGCGGCTTTTAAGATGGATGTTCTGGCATCCAGGCATTCTTACATGGATTGAAGACATTCTGTACTGGGCTGCGGCATCTGTTCCTGTATATTATATATTTTTTGTATATAATAACGGGGAAATACGCTGGTATGGGGCGCTTATGCTTGTGACGGGGGCAGGGCTGTACGAAAAAGGGATAAGCATGCCTGTAAGAAGAGGGCTTGTAAAAGTTTTCGGCAGCCATAAACCATCACTTGTACGGTGGATTAAGAAAAAACGGCAGAAGAAAAAGCAAAATAAGGTTAACAAGGATAATAAAAATTAAATTTATTTTTTAGATTGTAAAAAATGAAAAACTGTTGTATAGTTATATAAATTAAAATACCAGTTAAATTTTTATGAAAGGCAGGTGGCATTAATGGCATATAGAGGCGGTAAAAAAAGAAGGACTAGCCGTAGAAAGAGGATAAGCCGTTTTACAGTAATGGGAATTATTATATTAGCCCTGGCAGTCTGTTCCACTATGGCATATAAATATTCTGTATTAAAGACACAGGAGAAGGAATATTCAAGGCAGATTGCAGGTCTTAAAAAGGAAAAGAAAGAGGCGGATAAGAGGGCGGAGGAACTGAAGGAATACGAAGAATATGTAAAAACAGATGAATATGTGGAAGAAGTTGCAAGGGAAAAGCTTGGTCTTGTTTATAAAGATGAGATTATATTTGAACCTGATAATGACGATTAATATGCCGTTTAAAAAGCGGCATATTTTTTTTATCCAAGCCTCAGATTTGACAAAATATGCAAAAAAACTTTTTTATACTGTGCTGGCAAAAAATAAAATATGCACAATATATAAAAGTTTTTATGTCGTATGGACGGAATGGAGGATGCAATGAAACAAATTCAGAAAAGAATGCTTTTACAGGTTGTTTTAGGATTTTTACTTGGGCGTGTAAGCATATTTGGGCTTAACCCTGTAGGAATTGCGTATTTTGCAGCAGGGTTTACAGAGGGTGGTGGGATTTTTTCTGTCGCTGCAACAGTTTTTTTGGGTATGGCATGTAGCAGTATGAGCATGGAAACGGCTATTTGCGGCGGAATGGCTATGTTTGCGCTTTCGCTTGCTTCAGACATGCTTGGCAAAAGAGGCATACATATTAAAATGGGACATGCTGCAATTATTTCAGCACTGGCATCTGCGGCGCTCTGGACGCTGCAGCTTTGGATGCTGCCTTATAACGTATATAATATATGGCTTGCTGTATTAAGCAGCATAATGATAATTGCATGTACAAGGATATTCCATGATGGAATACATTTTCTGCTGCATCCCAGGAAATATAAAGAACTTAGCAATGAGGAAATGGCAAGTACCATAATTATTGGTACATTGGCAGTCTGGGGGTTTCCTGAGGTAGCAGTATCAGGAATTTCTGTTGCAGATATAATTGTCTATTTTATACTGCTCCTGGCAGGATACTGTTATGGGGCAGGCACTGGTGCTGTTGCAGGAACGGCAGCAGGAATATTATTCCTTTTGTGTGGCAGACCAGCTGAAATAATAGGGATAATGGCACTTCTTGGGATTTGTGCTGGTATTGTGAAAGGCCAGGGAAGGCTTTTGATGGTGCTGTCTTTTTTTGCATCAGCAATATCACTGAATTATCTGCTTGATGGCAGTAATATGGAACAGGGCACTATGAAAGCAATAATTCTTTCAGGTATTGCATTTTTATGTGTTCCTGTATCTTTTCTTAAAAAACTTGGGCGTAATGGGGAAAATCCCCCCAGTGAGAAAAAGGGGGTACAAGATATGATGCGCCGGCGGCTGGAGGAATTTTCAGATGCATTCAGCCAGTTGTCAAATGCTTTAATGAAACAGACAGAAGGCAAGTATGGAATGAGTAACCATGATATGCGTAAAATGATGAATGAAATGTCTGAAAAGGTGTGCGGAAGCTGTGGGAACCGTGACAACTGCATGGGACAGATTGCAGTCTGCAAGCCTGAAATATTTAATACACTTGCAGTTGCACAGGAACAGGGCTGCATTCTTCCTGCACAGATGCCAGCAGAATTTCTTGATGAATGTATATATCCAGAGAAGTTCCTGTCAGAAGCTAACCAGAACCTGTATATAGCAAGGATGCTTATGGGGTTTAAAAACCGGATGGCAGAGAGCCGCCGTGTTGTTGCAGGCCAGATGAAAGAAGTAAGTGAAATGGTCAGGCATTTTGCGGAAAGTATGCCAGAAATAAAAGATTTTTCATTAGAAATAGAAGAAAAAATCATTGGGGAGCTAGAGAAAAGAAAGGTAATAGCAGAAGATATATTTGCTTATGAAAAGCAGGATGGAAGGCTGGAAATAGGCCTCCGGGCAAAGACATCAAAAGGCAGGCTTGTAACATCAGCAGAGGTTGCAAGGGTTCTTTCACATGTGCTTGGCAGGACAATATGCCCTTCAGCAGAGTCCAGGAAAGTGCTTGTAAATGAAATGGTTAATTTTGTATTTGTAGAAGATACACCTCTTTATGCAATTACAGGTGTTGCAAGAATCCCGAAAGATGGTGAGGATGTATCAGGTGATGCATTTTCATGTATACCACTGCCAGGCGGAGAGATGCTTCTTGCACTGTCAGATGGCATGGGAAGCGGAAGTGGTGCTATGGAGGAGAGCAAAACAGTAATAGAACTTCTGGAACAGATGGCAGAAGCGGGATTTTCACATAGTTCTGCTATAAGACTTATTAATTCACTTTATATGTCAAGGGAGGAAGAAGAGGGTTATGCGACAGCAGATATAGTTGTTTTAAATCTTTATAAAGGTAACTGCTGTTTTCTTAAAAATGGGGCATCTGCAACATATTTAAGACATAATAAACGTGTAATGATGATAGAAGGGCAGACACTGCCAGTGGGTGTTGTACATGAAATTGAGTCATATGTGGGAAAAGTAGAGATATCTGGTGGGGATTATGTTATAATGATGACAGATGGCGTTGCAGACTGTTTTATGGAAGATGAAGAGGATTTGTCTGGCTACTTAAAACGGTGTGAGATTATAAACCCACAAGAAATTGCAAAACATATACTTGATGAGGCAGTAAGGCGGAGCAGGGGGAAAGCGCCAGATGATATGACAGTAATAGTTGCAGGCATATGGGAGCGGGGGAAATAAGTGCATTCCGGGTATTGTGTATTATACAGGAGGAGTTTTTATGAAAAGCACGGTTTATTTAAGGGTTAAAAATTTTATTATGGAACATAGTCTTTTGGACTATGGGGACAAAATTGTTGCTGGGATTTCTGGAGGTGCTGACTCTGTTTTTCTGTTTATGGTTCTGGCATGGCTTGCAAAGGAGTACCACCTCTTGCTTTGTGCTGTGCATGTAAATCATGGCATAAGGGGGGAGGAAGCGGTGCGCGATGAGGAATTTACAAAGAATTTTGTACAGGGGCTTGGTTACACGTGTAAGGTTTTCTATAAGGATATTCCTGCGCTTGCAAGGGATTTAAAGGTTACAGAGGAGGAGGCTGGGCGCAGTTACAGGTATGAATGTTTTGAGAGTGTAAGGGACAGTCTTGGCTTTAATAAAATTGCCGTTGCACACCATAAGGATGACCAGGCTGAAACAGTATTGTTCCAGCTTTTCAGGGGAAGCGGCATTAAAGGGCTTGGTGGCATGAAACCACAGAATGGCACTATTATAAGGCCTCTTCTTGGAGTGAGGCGTTGTGAAATAGAGGAAGCCCTTATGGAAGAAGGTGCAGGATATTGTATAGATGGAACTAATTTGGTTAATAAATATTCAAGGAATATAATACGTAATAATGTAATCCCGTATATAGAGGAAAATATCCAGCCTGCCATTACAGAGAGGATTGCAGGCACTGCAGCGCAGTTAAGGGATATTTATACATATATTGACAGGGAAGCTGAAAAGCTGTATAAAGAGATTGTTAAAGAAGATAATGGCATTTGTATGGTTGATGTGGATATAATTAAAAAAGAGGATATTGTCATGCAAAGGGAGATATTCATGCGCATGGCTGGATATGTGGCAGGCAGATGTAAGGATATAACTTCAAAACATATAGAGATGGCTGTGGGCCTTGTTTATAAAGGTACCGGGAAAAGCGTATGTCTGCCATATGGGATGGTAGCATCCAGGAATTATAATAAAATATGCATAATGAAGGCAGGGCAGGGTGTGCCAGGCAAGCCTGGACATGACAGCAGCATTATAGATATTTGTGTGCCAGGCAGGACAGAACTTGAATATATTAATGGGGAAAAGCATATTATTTTATTTGAAAGGGTGGACAGGAATGATATTTCCCATATTATAGAAAAAAATCACTGTACTAAATGCTTTGATTATGATAAAATAAAATTTATGCCACAGTTCAGATATCCAGAAGATGGGGATTATATCTGGCTGCATACGGATGGTTATAAGAAAAAACTCAGCCGTATATTTATTGACGGCAAAATACCAGCTAGTGAGCGTGGCAGGATATGGGTACTGGCAGAAGGAAGCCATATCCTGTGGATACCTTCTATTGGAAGGTGCAGCGCATATTATTATGTAACAGACAGGACAAGGGAAGTTTTACAGGCAACCCTGTGCAGAGAAGGAGAGAATTAATAAGATGGATACAGTTATACATGAGATGATTACAGAAAAGCAGATAATAGATAAAATATCAGAAATGGCAGCGCAGATAAATAAGGATTATGAAGGTAAGGAAATACACCTTATATGTGTATTAAAAGGCAGTGCTTTCTTTTTTTGTGAACTTGCTAAAAGAATAACAGTACCAGTAACAATAGATTTTATTGCAGTTTCAAGCTATGGGAGTGGTACAGAAAGTCCAGGAAAGCTGGAAGTGAAAAAAGACCTTGATGAGCCAGTTGATGGCAGGCATTGTCTTATTGTTGAAGATATAATAGATACAGGCTCAACATTAAACCTTACAAAGAGGATGTTGCTGGCAAGAAATCCTGCAAGCGTTAAGTTGTGTACATTATTAGATAAGCCTGACAGAAGGAAAGTGGAGATTGAAGCTGAATATACAGGTTTTGTCATACCTGATAAGTTTGTGGCTGGTTATGGGCTTGATTATGCGCAGAAATACCGCAATCTTCCATATATTGGGGAAGTGGAGTTTAAAGAGGACTAATAATAGTGAAGGAGATTATACATGAAGAAACAGATGAAGACAGCCGGAATAGGATTTTATATTTTAATACTTGCAATAATATTTTTTGCGGTATATATATCAGGGGCTTTAGATAATAATTCTACAAGTTCGTATAATATTAATACTTTTAAGTCAGATTTAGACAGAGGAAGGATTGATTCTGTGGAAATCCTGCCAAACCAGGAAACACCTACAGGAGAGGTAAGCGTTGTACTGTCAGGAGGCACTAAAGTAAGCTTTTATGTGTCTGATGTAAAAGAGATTGAGAATATCTTAAATGAAAATAATGAACTTGCAAACAGGTATAAAGTACATGATATACAGAAAACATCATGGATTATTACTACTTTGCTTCCATATGGGCTTGGTATTATTGTAATATTTTTCCTTTTTTCATTCTTGTCGGCACAGTCAGCAGGTGCAAATGGAAGCAATGCTAAAATGATGAATTTTGGCAAAAGCCGTGCACAGCGTATTGACCCTAATGACCAGCATGCCAAGACATTCCGTGATGTGGCAGGGCTTAAGGAAGAGAAAGAGGAGCTGGAAGAAATTGTTGATTTTCTTGCTAATCCTGGAAAATATACGGGGGTAGGGGCACGCATCCCTAAGGGTATAATACTTGTAGGACCTCCAGGAACAGGTAAGACTCTCCTTGCAAAAGCTGTAGCTGGTGAAGCAGGAGTGCCGTTTTTCAGCCTGTCAGGTTCAGACTTTGTAGAAATGTTTGTTGGTGTAGGTGCTTCACGTGTAAGGGATTTATTTGCAGAAGCAAAAAGAAATGCGCCATGTATTGTGTTTATAGATGAAATTGATGCAGTTGCACGTAAACGTGGTTCAGGGCTTGGCGGAGGACATGATGAGCGTGAGCAGACATTGAACCAGATGCTTGTTGAAATGGATGGTTTTGGCATTAATGAGGGCATTATTGTTATGGCTGCTACAAACCGTGTAGATATACTTGACCCTGCAATACTCCGTCCTGGGCGTTTTGACAGGCGTGTTACAGTAGGGCGTCCTGATGTAAAAGGGCGTGAGGAAATACTTGATGTCCATGCCAAAGGAAAGCCGCTGGGTGATGATGTAGACCTTAAGGCTGTTGCACAAACTACAGCAGGTTTTACAGGTGCAGACCTTGAAAATCTCTTAAATGAAGCGGCAATTGTATGTGCAAGGAACGGACGTAAATTTATAGAGCAGGAAGATATAAGCAAGTCATTTATTAAAGTGGGCATTGGCAAAGAGAAAAAGAGTAAGATTATATCTGAAAAAGATAAGAAAATTACTGCATACCACGAAGCAGGCCATGCAATACTTTTCCATCTGCTTCCAGATGTAGGACCTGTCCATATGGTATCAATTATTCCTACAGGCTCAGGGGCAGCAGGTTATACAATGCCTCTGCCAGAGCGTGATGAAATGTTTATAACAAAAGGCAAGATGTTACAGGATATTATTGTAAGCCTTGGTGGGCGTATTGCTGAATCCATAATATTTGATGATATAACAACAGGAGCTTCACAGGATATTAAGCAGGCAACAAATACAGCCAAAGCAATGGTGACTAAATATGGCTTTTCTGAAAATGTAGGCATGATAAATTATGCAGATGAAGATGAAGTCTTTATAGGGCGCGATTTCGGGCATACAAGCAGGGGGTACAGTGAAGATGTTGCTAAAAAAATAGACAATGAAGTAAAGCGCATTATGGATGAGTGCTATGTGAAGGCGGAAAATATATTAAAGGAGCATATGGAAATTCTACACAAATGTGCAAAACTGCTTCTTGAAAAAGAAAGGATTGACAGGTTTGAGTTTGAGTCGCTCTTTGCGCCGCATGTAATAGAAGATAAAGCTAAAAAAGAAGTCCTGGAAAGCCGCCAGGAGCAAGTGGAAAATTCTGGTGATAGTGACAATAAGTAAAATTATGCAATAGTGAAAATGCACAAAATTAAAAAAAATTTTTATGCAAGTTTGTGCACACTTAAATTGGCGGGCTTGCTATACTAATAACCGTAAACCCCAATACATTATATAGTTTTTGCTACACCCCATAAGTAACAAAAATACCTTCTCCAAA
>CAJTXH010000009.1 GCA_910580005.1 uncultured Lachnospiraceae bacterium
GCTTAAGGGTTTATAGGAGTTCCCTTTGAATAACCTAAATACATTATACAAGGAGTAAAAAATGAAATTAAAAACCGGTGAAAGTGCATCATTCCAAAAAACAATTTCAGAAACAGATATATATGACTATTCAGGGACAAGTGGTGATATTAACAGGGATGAGACTGTTAAAGAGTCTTTTAGCGGGTGTATAGCGCATGGAATGCTTACAGCACTTATATCTGCTGTACTTGATACAGAACTTCCAGGACCTGGAACAATATATTTAAGCCAGTCACTTGGTTTTAAAGTTCCTATAAAAGCAGGTGATACTATTACTGTTATAGTATCTGTAAAAGAAATATTAAATGAAGAAAAAGGTATATATAAAATGGAAACAGCCTGTATAAACCAGAATGGTGTTACCGTTGCAGATGGGGAAGCAGTAATAAAATATAAAGAAAACAGTATTTCTGGTTGGGAAAGTCCTAGAAAAAATACTAATCTGGCAAAGAATACATCTTTCTACGATGAAAGGGAATTAAAAAATTTGGGAATTAAAAAATTTGGAAAGAATGTATTAATAAGCAGGAATGCTGTAATTTATAATCCGAATATGCTAGAGATTGGTGATAATGTCAGAATTGATGATTTTACTACTATAAGTGGGAAAGTGGTATTAAGTAATTATATCCATATTGCACAGGCATGTGGTTTATATGGAGGTGACAAGGGGATATATATGGATGATTTTACTGGATTGTCTTCACGTTCAATTATATATACAGTTTCAAATGACTATTCAGGAAATTCACTTACTAATCCAATGGTTCCAGCAGAGTACAAGCCAGGAGACAAAAGTATTCCAGTACATCTGGGTAAACATGTAGTTATAGGTACTTCGTCTGTTATTCTTCCAGGTGCTGATATTGGAGAAGGTTCAGCGGTAGGAGCTATGAGCCTGGCAGTAGAACCTCTTGAACCATGGGGAATATATGTTGGCTCACCTGCAAAAAAAATAAAGAATAGAAGCAGGAAGTTATTGGAATTAGAAAATGATTTGAAACAGAACTTGGGGGAGGGGTAATTAATAATTGTAAATATAAATTAGCTATATTCTTAACCAGTTGTATAGAGGGAAAGGATATGCATATGAAGCTGTTTCTGCTTTGCTTGCATTTATAAAGAAGGAGTGGGAGTGTAAAACAGCAATTGCGAAGATACACAAAGATAATAAACCTTCTATACATTTTATAGAAAATTCGGGATTTAATCCTGTTTTGCAAGAAGGAAGTTTTATTACTTATATTAAACGGTTATAAATTTAAAAATAAACAGCTATAAATACAAGAGCAGGTGGCTATATGGCAGAAATAGTATATATAAGGGCAGATGCTAATGAAGAAATAGGTACAGGCCATATTATGAGATGTTTATCAGTGGCAGAAAAGATAACAGCGCTTGGAAGTAAGGTTATTTTTATAATTGCAGATTTCCATCCATATAGGATGATACAAGAAAAAGGGTATGAAATAGTCTGTATTAATTCCCAATGGAATGATTTAGAGCAGGAAATTAATAAAATGACAGACTTGTGTCATGATAGAGCCATAAAAAAACTAGTTATAGACAGTTATTTTGTAACAAAAACCTATTTAGAAAGTTTAGCACAGGTAACAGAAATTATTTATATTGATGATTTGGACAAGTTTAAGTATCCTGTGAATATGTTAATAAATTATAATCTTTATGCGGGTGATATGGGATATGAAATTAAGTATAAAGGGACAACAACTAAATTGTTATTAGGAACTGCTTATGTACCTTTAAGAAAAGAATTTGAAAATATGCCAGAAAGGAAGTTCAGAGATATTAAAAAAATTCTTATTACATCTGGTGGTACAGACAAATACAATATGGTTGGAAATATACTTGGACGTATGGTTAAAAATCCAGAATATAGGAATATTGATATGTACTGTATACTTGGAAGGTTTAACATTAATTCTGGTAAACTTAGACAAGAATATGGGAATTTACCAAATGTGCATTTGCTTAATAATGTACATAATATGGATTTTTATATGAAAAATTGTGATTTATGTATTACCGCTGGTGGCACGACTATATATGAACTTTGTGTAAGCGGGATGCCATCAATTTTATATTCTATTGCAGATAACCAGATAAATATATCAAAAAAAGTTTCTTCAATGGAATTATTTGTATGGGCAGGAGATGTACGCAGCAGTATGGATGCCTGTCTGGACAAAATAGAAGAAAGTATAGGTATGTTTAAGGAAAGCGTTTATTGGACCAAAATAAGCCAGCGTATGCAGGAATTAGTAGATGGACAGGGAGCATTAAGGCTTGCCAGGGAAATACTTGGAATAGATAAAAATCCATAATATGATTTGCAAAAAAATATGAAAAAGATTGTTCATTTTTAAGATATGCAATAGTAATCTATGAACGATATTTTTAAGGGAGAGAGTGTTAAATGATTCAATCATTGTTTATAAATCCATCAGATGTTTCTTCTAAACGTATAATTTATACCCCCTCTTTATTTGCCCGTTCTTCCCTTTTGCATCTCCAGGAAACAGGCACCTTACATGCCAGTAATGTGCATAAATCATCACGTGAAAATTTATTATCATATTTATTTTTTATAGTGCTTTCTGGTGCGGGGATACTTACATATGAAGGGAATGAATTTGAACTGCATGCTAATGATTGTGTATTTATAGATTGCAGTAAACCCTATTCACATAAAACATCTGAGAAACTATGGAAACTTAAATGGTGTCATTTTAATGGACCAGAAATGAAAAGTATTTATGATAAATATAAGAAACGTGGAGGAAGACCTGTATTTCAGGCTTCTTCTAATAATTACCCAGTTCTTTTAGATAGTATTTATGATATAGCAATATCGTTTTCATATGTAAAAGATATGAAAATTAATTTATTACTTTCAGATTTATTAGTCCATCTTATGGAGGATGCATGGGATCCTGAAAATATGGGACTGACAGATAAACAAAGAAAAATCCAGGAAGTACGTTCTTTTCTTGATAGTGCATATAATACTAGAATTACTCTTGATGATTTAGCATGCCGTTTTTTAATGGATAAATTCTATTTGTGTGAGCAGTTTAAAAAACAATATGGCATTACAATTAATGACTATTTGACAAATGTAAGAATTACCGAAGCAAAAAAAATGCTTCGTTTTACTGATAAAACATTGGAGGAGATTGCATATAATATAGGAGTTAATGGCGCTGCTTATTTTAGCAGAATTTTTAAGAAGATAGAAGGTATAAGCCCAAGTAAATTCAGGAAGATGTGGTAAATATACTATTTATTTACATAAAAATGTTATATTGTATATGTAAAAAGAAGCTGTATTAATGACAGCTTCTTTTTTGTGCGCCTGGCATGGGTAAGTTTAACAGGCTTAAGGGCTATAACAGCCTGACAGGAAGCTTGCCATTGTGACTGTAAATATTATAAAAACCCAATATAATATAAGAATTTCCCAAGATAGTGAATTTAATTAAGTGATTTATATTGTTAAAATTATAATAATTATACTTCTTTTGATGTGAAAGGAAAAGAGATGGATATTAATAGAATTAAAAAACATTTATTTATTGTAATGGGATGTGAACATTGGAACCCTCTTGGTGTAATCAGAAGTTTGGGTGAAAATGGAATTTATCCAGTTGTTATGTTAGTGAAATCAGATGTAAAAATTGCTTCTGTAAGTAAATATGTAAAAAGAAGAAATCTGTATCTTGTTAAAAATTATGAAGAAATGTATAAAATTCTACTGAAAAAGTACAGTAAATGTGAACTAAAACCTTTTATAATTCCTTGTGACGACAATATTACAGAATTGCTTGATAATAAATGGGATAAAATAAAAGATAAGTTTTTTGTGAGCAATGCAGGTGAAAATGGAAGAATTACACATTTTATGAATAAGTGGACAATATGTGAACTTGCTGGAAAATACGGACTTAATATTGCTGCTTCATGGCAAGTTAAAAGGGGAGAAATACCACATGATATTATCTATCCTGTTATTACTAAACCGCTTACATCTTATATAGGATGGAAAAATGATTATTATGTCTGTCATACTGAAAAAGAACTTAAAGATGCTTATAAAGTAATAAAAGGAGAGGATATTTTATTACAGCAATTTATATCAAAAGTAAATGAATTATGTCTGGATGGAATAGTGGTTAATCATGGCAAAGATTTATTTATAGCTATTGCGTCAAAATATACTTATATTTTACCAGATTATTATAGTATGGAGATGGTGGTAAGTAATTTTAATGATAAATATTTTCAGGATGTTTTAAGTAAAATGTTTTCTGAAATTGGGTATGAAGGAATTTTTTCAGCAGAGTTTATAATTGACCAGGATGGGAAATTCTGGTTCTTAGAAATCAATTTAAGAAATTCGGGATGGAGTTATGCATCAACAAAATTAGGAATGAACCTTCCTTTATTGTGGGCTGATGGTATGTTAAATGGTAAAAAGCCAGTAAATGCAAGAAAAAGGATTCCAGATAATTATATAGCTTTGGCAGAAGTCAGTGATTTTGAACACAGGGTTAGAAGGTTAAAACAAATTAGTGTTTTAGAATGGTTTAAGGGTGTGCTGGATGCTGATTGTCTTTATGTCTGGAATTCTAAAGATATTAAACCAGCTATTATATATTGGTATTGTAAAATAATACGGTTTATTAAGAAGAAAATATAATAAAATTATATAAAAATATAGTTTATATAATTTTATAAAATGATATTTATTATTTATAAAATTATATAGGAGAATTAAAAATGAAAATTAAAAAGAAATTGTTCTTTCCTGCTCTGGTTATTTTGATTACAATTATTATTGCAGTTGTCATTAATCTTAATGCTGTACAAAGAAATGTTGAAATAATATATAATTTCTGTATTAGCCAGTTTGGATGGTTTTTTATTCTGGCTAATATTTCCTGCCTGGTATTTTCTTTATGGATTATGTTTGGTCCATATAAAAATGTAAGATTAGGAGGAGAAGACTGTAAACCAGTGTTTGGTACATTTTCATGGGCAAGTATGATGTTTACTACAAGTTGCGGGGCATGGCTTGTGGTATATGGTTTTCTTGAACCAATTTATTGTGCATCAGATGCACCTTTTCAAATTGCACCTTTGTCAACGGAGGCTTTTGAATATGGCCAGATGTATGCACATTTTCATTGGGGACCAAATGCATGGTGTATATATGTTCCTGTTTCTATTGCTATTGGATATGTTATTTATAACAGAAAGTCTGGAACCGGGACAGTAAGTGGGGCTTGTAGTCCAATAATAAATAATAAAAAGGCAGGAAAGGCATTTAGTTATATAATAGATTTATTTTCTATTTGCGGTGCAGTTATTGCTCCTGTCATTTCTATTGGAACAGGTATGCCCCTTCTTGTTGTACTTGTAGAAAATATTTTTGGAATTTCAGAAACGTATAGGACTATTATCCAGGTTTGTATCTTATGCATATGGGTTATTATTTTTGGAACTAGTGTATACCTGGGGTTACATAAAGGTATTAAAAAATTAAGTAATATTAATGTTGCATCTGCTTTAATTTTTATGGCTGTTGTTGGCATTATGGCAGGTTTATTTAAGGTGCTTTTTGCAGAAATCAATACAATAGGTTTGCTTTTTAACAATTTTATCAGGGTATCAACTTATACGGACCCTTATGGGACAGGCTCTTTTGTCAAAGGATGGACAATAAGTTATTGGGCATGTTATTTTGTATATATGCCATTAATGGGCGTATTTAATGCTAAAATTTCTAAAGGATACCGTCTGAAAGAAATTGCTTTTGGACAGTTGGTTTTTTGCACATCAGGCTGTTGGTTTGCAATGGCTACATTTGGAAATTATGCAATGAAGCTTCAGGTTTTTGGAAAATTAAATATCGCAAGTTTTTTATCTGAAGGAGATGAAGCTAGTGCAGTTTTAGCAATTCTTGAAAATATGCCTTTTCCTAAAATAATGATGGTTGTTTTATTGTTTATTTCCTTTGTTTTTTTGGCAACTACAATGGATTCAAGCGCATTTTCTGCAGCAGAAATGACTATAAAACAGGGATACAAGGATAATTTTGCTCCTAGATGGTTAAGGGTTATATGGGCTGTAATAGCTATTGTAATGGCATTTGTGTTATTACAGACTGGTGGGGCGAAAGCTGTAAGATCTTTATGTTATATTGCAGGATTACCATTTGCAATAATTGCTTTTTTGATAATTGCTTCAGTAATTAAAATGTTAAAAGAAGATTATAAAAAGTAGTATTAAGATGATATATCAGATGTTAAACATAGAAATAACAACAAAATAGAAAAGTATATACTTGAAATAATTTTGGGTATTGCATACCTGTGTGTCTGTGAATATCTTATTGAATCTAATAGCATAAACAAACATAATAAATTGAAAATCTTAGTATGACAGATAAGTTATTAAAAAAGGAGGTTTTGTAATTTGAAGGAGTTAGAGTATCCTTTTGATGCAGAAAAGATAATAAGTAAGAAAAAAAGCATAAAGAGAAAATTATTAGAAAATTCTTCAAAAACATTTATTGAGAAAAAAATAGCTGTCCTTGGCGGTGAGACAACAGAGAATATTAAACTTATTTTAGAAATATTTCTTTTAAATTATGGTATAAAACCATATTTTTATGAGTCAGAATATAACCAGTATTATGAAGATGGCATGTTCCCAAACCCTGCCCTTGAAGAGTTTGTGCCAGATTTGGTATATGTATACACATGCATAAGGAATATTACGGATTTCCCACTATTGTCTGATAATACTGAAGAAACTGGAAGAAAGCTTGATGCTGTTTATAATAAATTTTATGGGCTTTGGGAGCATTTATATGAAACCTATAAATGCCCTGTTATACAGAATAATTTTGAATATCCTTTTTTCAGGCTTATGGGAAATAAGGAGGCAAGTGACATACATGGCAGGGTAAATTTTGTTACTATGCTTAACTGCTGTTTTTATAATTATGCCCAGACACATGATAATTTTTATATATGTGATGTGAATTATATATCTGCATCATATGGGCTGGATAAATGGTCAGATCCATATTACTGGTATATGTATAAATATGCTGTTGCTGTGCCGGCAATACCATATCTTGCTTATAATGTTGCAAATATTATAAAGTCTGTTTATGGGAAAAACAAGAAAGCATTTAACCTTTGGTTTTGATTTTAGTAGTTACTAATGTATATATAGACCCTGCGAATGTTTTCCATAATTTCAGCAAAGATGCGGCAGAAAGTATTTTATCAGGAAATGAAATTTATGTTACAAGTGACAATTTAGATGAGCGTGGTGTAAGATATCATATGATTAAATCAATGCCTGGTAATATAGAATGCATAGCTGTAGGACCAAGCCTTTCGTTTGGAATCAGGTCTTCAGAAGTTGGGACAGAGAATTTTTATAATTTATCAGCAAGCAGGCTGAATTTTTATGATTATATGAGTGTATTTGGTCTTATGGAGGCTTATAGCAAGAAAGCAGACCATGTAATTTTATGTGTAGATTCATATTTTTTTGATGAAAGCAAATATAGTGGTGGAAGTTCTTTTGCATTCGGTAATAAATATGCAGAATATATGGAAGCTATACTAAATGGGGATAGCCCAGTATTGCTAAAGGAAAGTGAAAACAGTGAACCTATAGAGCTAAACCAGGCATTTTCTATAACTTATTTTCAGGTAGCAGTTAAATATATCCAGGCAAAGAATTCATATATTTTAAAGCAAAAAAGGTGGGGAAAATTAGATAATAAAACAGAGAATTTGTTACATTATATGCCTGATGGCAGTTTAGTGTATTCTTTGGATTTTAGGAACAGGACAGTTGATAATGTACTGGCAGATATAAATAAATATGATATAGCAGGTATATTTTCTAAAGGAAAGCATATCAACAGATACAATGTAGATATATTTGAAAAATTAGTATGTTATTTAATGGACAAAGGAACAAAAATTGATTTATATCTCCACCCATTGCCGCCATCACTGTGGGACAGAATTGAAAATGATGGCGGTTTAGAATGAATATTATATACTAGATGAATTGGAGATATTTGCAAATGAAATTGCCAAAAAATATAAATTAAAAATTACAGGTTCTTATAATCCATACAATTTAAATGTTAAAGATTAAGATTTTTATGATGCACGTCATTTACAGCATGAACGGTTAAGCAAATTTTTTGATTTTACTTCAAAAGTTGATAATAAAAATAAATAATAGTATAAGCTGTGCATATAATACAAATAAAGTTTTGGCAAAAGTAATTATATATAATTATTTGAAACATGAATATATTAAGTTGTTTAATAGTGCAAAGGAGCTACAAGATAATTTTATTATTGGCATAACAGCAGATAAATTTCTACTTAAAAAACATGACAAAATAAATGTATAATGTGAAGATAATAACAAAGGAGAGAAATATATGTTTGAAATAATTTTAAATATTTTATGCTTGGGTGTTTCTGCATATCTTATTGGGTCAGGATTTTTACATATTACAAAATTCCCATCAGCGAAGCCTGTTTTTGAAAGGGGGAGGGTAAAAGTAAATAGTGGTATTACAATAGATTTGGCTATTATTTCAGGATTATGTATTTTAAATGTATATGCAGAATTTTTTAGCTTGTTTACTAATGTAGGTGGTTTGGCATTTACTATTGTAATACTGGTTAGTTTTGTTGCCTTTCTTTTTTTAAGGAAAGAGATTTTGTTTTATTTTGAAAATTTTTTTTCTAAAGATATGTCTGTAAAAATTGTTGTTATTATATTGGTTGCAATACCTGTACTTATACTGGCAGACCAGCCTGCAAGCCATTATGATACAGATTTGTACCATGCACAAAGCATAAGGTGGATTGAGGAGTATGGAATTGTACCTGGTCTTGGAAATCTGCATCACAGGCTTGCGTATAATAGTGCATTTTTTTCTTTACAAGCCTTATTTAGCTGGCGTTTTATTCTTGGACGTTCATTACATTGTGTTAATGGATTTGTATTTCTTTTTTTTATTTCTTATGCTATTTGTACAGCAAAAGTTTTTAAATATAAAAAGTTTTTTGTATCAGATTTTTTAAGAATTGTAATGATTGCTTATTTTAATTATTCATTTCCGATAAGTTCTCCTGAAACAGACCACTTTGCATTAGGACTGGTTATATATATTCTTATAAAATGGACAGAATTATGGGAAGAAAAAAATGAGGAAATTGAAAATTATGCAATTTTATGTTTGTTTTCACTTTTAGCTGTTTCTGTAAAATTATCAGCTGGAATGATGGTATTATTAGTAATATATCCTGCATCTAAGATGTTGGCAAAACGAAATTGGAAATTGATTTTTAAATATATAATTATAGGTATTATAATTATTGCACCATTTTTAATCCGCAATATTATTATTTCAGGATATTTGATATATCCATATCCTGAAATTGATATATTCAATTTTGACTGGAAAATGACACCGGATAGCCTTTTGCATGACAGACATGAAATCAGTGCATGGGGCAGGGGATTAAATGATGTAAACCGTTATGAAGCTGGTTTTAATGAATGGTTTCCAGACTGGTATAACAATATGAGTAAAACATTACAGAGAATGTTGCTTTTAAATATACCAGCAACACTGGCTGGGATGGTTGTTGGTATATGGAATATTACCAGAAAAAGGGATATTAATTTTGGCATTATTATTTGTACAATAATTGCCAGTACATGTTTATGGTTTAAAGGAGCTCCTCTTTTAAGATATGGCATGTGTTATGTTATTATGCTACCATTATTTATTATAGGTTATATAGTGGTAATTTTACAAGAAAAGTGGAAAATTTATACATATTCAATGATGATTTTAGCAGTAGCAGGTTCGTATCTTATGCATCCTGTTATATCTGCTGGAGTTAATTCAGAATATGGGTCATTTTCTTACTCATATGATTATAATGTGCATGAATGTACAAAGCAGGTAGTAGAAGGTTTTGAGTTCTATTATCCTGTTTCTGGAGACCAGACAGGTTATCATAGTTTTCCAGCTACACCATATAAAACATCTTTAGAAACATTAGAATTGCGTGGAACATCCTTAAAGGATGGTTTTAGACTGAAAGGTGGTAATTAAATGGATAAAATTGCAGTGTTAATTCCTTGTTATAATGAAGCGAAAACAATTGAAAAGGTAATAAATGATGTAAAAGAATATTTGCCAGAAGCAGTTATATATGTTTATGACAACAATTCTACAGACAATACAGCAGAACTGGCAAATAAAGCAGGTGCTGTTGTACGTTATGAAACCATGCAGGGAAAAGGAAATGTTATACGCCAGATGTTCCGTGATATTGATGCAGAGTGCTATTTAATGATAGATGGTGATGACACTTATCCATTAGATTGTGCCAGAGAGCTGGTAGATAAAGTGTTACTGCATAATACAGATATGGTAGTTGGAGACCGTTTATCTTCAACCTATTTTTTAGAAAACAAGAGACTCTTCCATAATTTCGGAAATAGCATTGTACGTAAAAGCATTAACTGTTTATTTCATTCTAATGTAAAAGATATTATGACTGGTTACAGGGCATTTAGTTATGGTTTTGTAAAAACATTTCCAGTTTTATCAAAGGGATTTGAAATTGAAACAGAAATGACAGTCCATGCAGTTTTTAATAATATGCATATTGAGAATGTTGTTGTTAGTTATCGTGACCGTCCAAATGGAAGTGTTTCAAAGTTAAATACATATTCAGATGGATTTAAAGTTATAAAAACCATTTTCAGGCTATTTAAGCAATACAGGCCATTACAGTTTTTTGGAAGTATTTCATTAATTCTTTTATTGCTTGCGGCTGGATTTTTTATACCAGTTTTTTTAGAATTTTTGGATACACATCTGGTTATGCGTATTCCAACTCTTATAGTATGTGGATTTTCTGTACTGGCAGCAATCCAGTCGTTTTTTTCAGGTCTGGTGCTTAGTAATATGACTGAGCAGAAAAGAAGGGATTTTGAATACCAGCTTAACCAGGTAAATAACTGGCAGAACCAGGAAAAACATTTATAGTTAAAACCCAAGATAGTGTAAAAATTCCCCAAGATAATGAATTCAGTTAGAAGTTTTATGTTGATAAAATCAGGTTTATAAAGTATACCAAATTGAATAGAGGTTTTTATATCAAATAAAGCACTTTACCAAAATAAATAGCATCTATTTTATTATAAGGAGGGTTTTAAAATGTATCATGAGGTTTACAATGAATGGTGCAATAAGGATTATTTTGATAAATCTACACGTGATGAGCTCAAAAGCATTTCTGGCAATGATGAGGAGATTAAGGACAGGTTTTATAAAAAGCTTGAGTTTGGCACTGGTGGCCTGCGTGGTATTATCGGTGCTGGCACTAACCGTATGAATATATATACAGTACGCCAGGCTACACAGGGGCTTGCTGATTATATTATTTTACAGCATGGCGAGGATAAAGGTGTTGTAATTGCATATGATTCACGTATTATGTCATCTGAATTTTCAAAGGAGGCAGCACTCTGCCTTAATGCAAATGGGATTAAGACTTACCGGTTTGATTCTTTAAGACCTACGCCAGAACTTTCATTTGCAGTAAGGAAGCTTGGGTGTATTGCGGGAATTGTTATTACTGCAAGCCATAATCCAAAGGAATACAATGGCTACAAAGTTTACTGGGAAGATGGTGCACAGATTACATTTCCACATGATAAAAATATTATGAAATGTATTTCCGAAGTTAATTCATGGAACCAAGTAAAGATTATGGCAGAGGAAGAGGCTGTCAAAGGAGGGCTTTGCAATACAATAGGTACAGAAATTGATGATGCATATATAGAAGAGCTTAAAAAACAGAGCATACATCCTGAAATAATAAGCCAGGTAGCAGATAGCATAAAAATTGTATACACACCTTTGAACGGAACTGGCAATGTGCTTGTAAGAAGAATACTTAAGGAACTTGGATTTAATAATGTCTATATTGTAAAAGAACAGGAAGCGCCAGATGGGACATTCCCGACTGTTGCATATCCTAACCCAGAAGATGAAAATGCATGGGAACTTGCATTAAAGCTTGCAAAGGAAAAAGATGCAGATATTATACTTGCTACTGACCCAGATGCTGACAGACTTGGAGTATATGCAAAGAACACTGCCACAGGGGAATATACAAGCTTTACGGGGAATATGTCTGGTATGCTTATTGCTGAATATATTTTACGGGAGCGTACAGCTAATGGCACATTGCCAGAGAAACCAGCACTTGTAGAAACTATTGTTACTACAGATATGGCAAAAGAAGTTGCTGCTGCATATAATATAAAGCTTATAGAAGTGCTTACTGGTTTTAAATATATAGGTGAGCAGATTAAATTGTTTGAGAAAAATAATTCATATAATTATGTATTCGGGTTTGAAGAAAGTTATGGATGTCTTGCTGGCACATACACAAGGGACAAAGATGCATGTGTTGCTGTTATGCTGTTATGTGAGGCATCAGCATTTTATAAAATGCAGAACAAAACTTTATGGGATGCAATGTCTGAAATGTATGCAAAATATGGTTATTATAAAGAAGGGCTTACAACGCTTGTGCTTAAAGGTGAAAAAGGTGCAGAAGAGATAAATAACATGATGGAGAAGATGAGCAGTGAAATGCCAGCTGCCATTGGTGGATATAAAGTAGAAGCAATGCGTGATTATTTAAAAGGAACAAAAAAAATAGCAGATGGTGGAGAAGAAAAGCTGTCACTTCCAAAGTCAAATGTAATATATTTTGAACTTTCTGGTGGTGCATGGTGCTGTGTGCGCCCGTCAGGTACTGAACCTAAGATTAAGTATTATTATGGAGTAAAAGGCTCTTCCATGGAAGATGCGGAGGCTAAGCTTAAAGGTCTTAAAAAGGCTCTTTTGGGGCAGTAAGTTTATATTAAGAAATCTTTATTTATCCCAAATAAGAAAAACAGTTATTATTTGCAGTTAAAACCCAAGATAGTGCAAAAATTCCCCAAGATAATGAATTCAGTTAGAAGCTTTATACTGATAAAATCAGGTTTATAAAGTATACCAGATTGAACGGAGGGTTTTTATGACTAAGAAAGCACTTATTACTGGAGTAACGGGACAGGATGGTTCTTATCTTGCAGAATTCCTGCTGGAAAAAGGTTATGAAGTATATGGAATGATACGCAGGTCGTCTGTTGACTTCAGGGAACGTATTTCCCATTTAGAGGGAACACCTGGTTTTCATCTGAAATTTGGGGATTTAGGTGATTCTATTAGTCTTGTTAAATTAATTGGTGAGATAAAACCAGATGAGATTTATAATCTTGCAGCACAAAGCCATGTGCAGGTTTCTTTTGATGTGCCTGAGTATACAGCAGATGTTGTTGCAACAGGTGTGCTCCGGGTGCTTGAGGCTGTCCGTGTATGTGGTCTTGAGAAAGCTTGCAGGATTTACCAGGCTTCAACATCTGAACTTTATGGAAAGGTTGAGGAAGTGCCACAAAGTGAGACTACACCATTTCATCCATACAGCCCTTATGCAGTTGCTAAACAATATGGTTTCTGGATTGTGAAGGAGTACAGGGAAGCATACAATATGTTCTGCTGTTCAGGTATTTTATTTAACCATGAGTCAGAACGCCGTGGTGAAACTTTTGTGACACGTAAAATTACACTTGCTGCTGCACGTATTGCACAAGGAAAGCAAGACAAGCTTTATCTTGGAAATTTATCTTCCCTGCGTGACTGGGGATATGCTAAAGACTATGTTGAATGTATGTGGATGATTTTACAAAACGAAAAACCAGATGATTTTGTTATCGCAACAGGTGAACAGCATTCTGTCAGGGAGTTTGCTACGCTTGCTTTTAAATATGCTGGCATAGATATTTTGTGGCAGGGTGAAGGAATGGAAGAAAAGGGTATTGATAAGGCAACAGGAAAAGTAATTGTGGAGGTGAGCCCTGATTTTTACCGTCCTACAGATGTTGTGAATTTATGGGGTGACCCTTCAAAAGCTAAAAATGAACTGGGCTGGAATCCTGTAAAAACGGGTTTTGAAGAATTAGTGAAAATTATGGTTAAGCATGATATGGAGAAAGTTGCTGTAGAGAGGGCAGAGGAACATATCAGGCTTAACCTGGAAGAATATCTGGAGAAAGGCGTTGTTAAATAATATTTGGGATAAATAATAAAAGGAAGATAAATAGATATGATGGATAAAAATGCTAAGATTTATGTGGCAGGGCATAACGGAATGGTTGGTTCTGCAATTACCAGGGAATTAAAGAAACAAGGTTATACAAATATTATTACAAGGACACATGCAGAACTTGACCTTTGCAGGCAGGAAGATGTAGAAAGATTTTTTAAGAAGGAAAAACCAGAGTATGTTTTCCTGGCAGCTGCAAAGGTAGGAGGAATTGCTGCTAACCAGAAAGCACTGGCGGATTTTATGTGGTTTAATATGGTTCTGGAAATGAATGTTATAAATTCTGCCTGGAAAAATGGATGTAAGAAGCTGGAATTTTTAGGCAGTTCATGTATTTATCCAAGATTAGCGCCACAGCCTATGCCTGAAAGCTGTTTATTGACAAGCAGCCTTGAAGAAACTAATGAGGCTTATGCCCTTGCTAAGATTTCAGGGCTTAAGTACTGTGAATATTTGAACAGGCAGTATGGTACAGATTATATTTCTGTAATGCCAACAAATCTTTATGGACCTAATGACAATTACCATCCAGAACATTCACATGTACTGCCAGCCCTTATACGCCGTTTTCATGAAGCTAAAATAAATGGCACAGAGGAAGTTGTCTGCTGGGGTGATGGTTCTCCTTTGCGTGAATTTTTGTATGTTGATGACTTGGCGGATTTATGTGTTTTCCTTATGAATAATTATTCTGGAAATGAAACGGTTAATGCTGGCACAGGTAAAGAAATTTCTATTAAAAAGCTTGCGTTACTGGTTGCAAAAGTTACTGGTTATAAAGGTAAAATTATCTGGGACATAAGCAGGCCTAATGGAACACCAAGAAAACTGCTTGATACAAGTAAAGCGGAAGGGCTTGGATGGAAATATAAGACAGAGCTGGAAGAGGGTATAAGGCTTAGTTATGAAGATTTCCTTAATAATCCGTTAAGGGCTGCCAGATAAATTATTACTTTTAAGTGTACAGAATGGTGAAAGGAATTGTATAGGATATGAATATTATTTTATTATCTGGCGGTTCTGGCAAACGTTTATGGCCATTATCCAATGATATACGGTCAAAGCAGTTTATAAAAATTTTTAAAAAAGAGGATGGGACATATGAGTCTATGTTACAGCGGGTTTACAGGCAGATTAAGAAAGCAGATGCAGATGCCAGGATAACTATTGCAACATCAAAGACCCAGATATCCACAATAAATAACCAGCTTGGTGGCAGTGCTGGTATATCTGCTGAACCATGCAGGAGAGATACTTTTCCTGCTATTGCACTTGCTACAGCATATCTTGTGGATGTTATGAAAGCAGGCCTGGAAGAACCTGTAGTGGTATGCCCTGTTGACCCATATGTAGAAGATAGTTATTTTGAAGCATTAAAGGAACTTTCATGCCAGGCAGCTAAAGGTGAAGCAAACCTGGTTCTTATGGGAATTGAACCTTCTTATCCAAGTGAAAAATATGGTTATATTATTCCAGAAATTAACATGAAGGCAGAAAATACAGGTCTTGCATATGTTAAGACATTTAAGGAAAAACCAGACGCCAGAACTGCAAGCAGTTATATTGCACAGGGAGCATTATGGAATGGTGGGGTATTCGCATATAAATTGAAATATGTGCTGGATAAAGCACGTGAGCTTACAGGATATAAGAGTTACCAGGATTTGTATTCAAGATATAATACTCTTGAGAAGATTTCATTTGATTATGCTGTGGCTGAAAAAGAAGAAAAAATACAGGTTATGAAGTTTTCTGGAAGCTGGAAGGATATTGGTACATGGAATACCTTGTCTGAGTCAATGGGTGAAAATATTATTGGCAAGGGAATAATGGATAATACATGCTCAGGTGTAAATATTGTAAATGAAATGGATGTGCCTGTCCTTGCAATGGGGCTTAAGGATGTAATTATTTCTGCAAGTCCTGAAGGAATACTTGTATCTGATAAAGAACAGAGTTCATATATAAAGCCGTATGTTGATGGTATTGTACAACAGGTTATGTTCGCAGAAAAGTCATGGGGAAGTTTCAGGGTTCTGGATGTTGAAGATGGAAGCATGACTATTAAAGTAACATTAAATAAAGGGCATAGCATGAATTACCATAACCATAAATATAGAGATGAAGTATGGGTAGTTATAAGTGGTACAGGCAGGACAATTGTTGATGGTATGGAACAAAGTGTTAAGGCTGGGGATGTAGTAGCTATGAGTGCAGGATGCAAGCATACAGTTATTGCAGAAACAGAATTAAAATTAGTTGAAGTCCAGACTGGCAAAGAAATTTCTGTACAAGATAAACAGAAATTTGAACTGGGGTGGTGCTAATGGCAGCCTGTCCTTTTTTATTAAGACCTTCAGGAAAAGATTATTTATGGGGAGGCAGCAGGTTAAATGATGATTTTGCAAAAAATATAGATTTAACTCCGCTTGCAGAAACATGGGAGTGCAGTACACATCCTGATGGGCCTTCATTTGTGGACAGTGGCAGGTTTTATGGACAAACATTGTCTATGGTTTTAGAAGCACATCCTGAGTATCTGGGCACGCATCCATGTACAAACGGGGAACTGCCGATATTAATTAAATTTATTGATGCAAAGGAAGATTTGTCTGTACAGGTACACCCAGATGACAGTTATGCAAGAAAATATGAGAATGGACAATCTGGGAAAAGTGAGATGTGGTATGTTTTAGATGCAGATAAGGATGCAAAACTGGTATATGGGCTTATACATGAATGTGACAGCCAGACAGTAAGGAATGCTATTGAAAATGGAACTATAATGGGTTATTTGCAGAAAGTGCCAGTAAAAAAGGATGATTTGTTTTTTATTGAAGCTGGGACTATTCATGCAATTGGTGCAGGAACATTATTGGCAGAAATACAGGAAAACAGCAATCTTACTTACCGTCTTTACGATTATGGACGTACAGGCAATAATGGCAAGAAGCGCTGTCTGCATATAGATAAAGCACTAGAGGTTGCAAACCTGGGAAGAATGGCAGAACCAGGACAGCCGCCAAGGGTATTGAAATACCGTAAGGGTGAAGCTTCAGAATTGCTTTGCAGATGCAAATATTTTGAAGTTCACCGTATAATTTTAAATACTGGAAGACATTCCGTATATTACAGGACAGATGAAATATCATTCAGGGTATTACTTTGTCTGGAAGGATGCGGAAGTATAAAATTTGAAAGTGAAGTCCTGGATTTTGAAAAGGGACGGTGTATATTTGTACCAGCAAATTCGGTAGAAATTAATATTTATGGCAGGGCACAGTTTCTGGAAGTAAGAGGATAATATATATTCAAGTAAAGTTACACTATCAATGCCCTGGATAACCGCATAAAAAGTTATTACCGATAAACGTTTTTAATTACCTGTTTTTTTTTAAATTTGTTGCTTTATACAATTCAGATAAAGAAGATGTGTGTCTTATTAATAAAAAGCAGGTTGAATGGCTTTTGGATGGGTTAAGTATTGAACAGGTAAAAGCACATCATAATGTAAAAACTAATGACAAAAGCACTTGCTGCTAAAAAATTTATAACAGTTTTTTGGCGGTATTTTTAGCATTCTTATTGTAAAAATCACACAGAAGAGGTCTTGGTATCCATTTTATAAAAATATTAGCAGAGAGGGAAAAATCATCTATGGCTGAGCATAAAGAGGAGCTGGGCAGATACAGGATGTCTGAAGCTGGTCTAGCTGACAGAGTTGTATTTTGCAGAGGCAGGGCAATAGCAGTAAATTATGAAATTTAATCTTAATGGATAATCCGGTGTAGTGAAGAGTGGTTTGCACCAATTTATTGGAATTGGTAATAACTTTTTATGCAGTTATCCTGAAATTATGTAGAAATTTGTTGAAGCAGTCTGTTGTTTATGGTATGATTATCTCATGGGGTAATTGTGTTACAAGGTGGTAAGCCTCCCTGGCTTGAGAAAGAAGGGAGGTGATGCATATGGATACATACCAGATTTTAAGCCTATTATTTTTAGGTGGTACATTTCTCATTGCATTGCTTACCTATATAGATAGGATGAATAAGCGAAAATAAATAAACCTGCCTTGTACTTGACTGGTCTAGGCAGGTTTATTTTATAAACCAAAGCTGGGAGGTCAACCACTTTGTGGGCAGTTGCTCCTTATATATATAATATAGCATATCAGGCGATAGGATTCAAGTTTTTTTGTATGATGATTTTGAATAAATCGTTACTATTTATAATCAATTAAATCCGGGGATTTTTGACATGCTTTTTTGTCAAAAGTATGAGTTTTAATGTCTGAGGCTGCTTTTGGCCTGGCATTGAGTAGCATTGTTTTGTTTGGCTCTTATGCCAGAGGCGGTGACAGTGCAGACATAGCTATAGCTTGCGTAGCAAGCATAGCGTATTGCAAATATCAGCTTGACTGATACAAAAAATATTTCTATTGATTATCTAAAGTATTACATTCATTTATGCAGTTGCCCGTAACAGTTCAGCCTTCAATAAAATTCGAGGATTTTTGACAAGTTTTTTGTCAAAAATATGAGTTTTGCAGTGCCATTTTGCACATTTTTTGTGCAAAATGTGTACATAACCAGTGCTGAAAGCACTGGTTTGTTACTATGGGGCCGTAAGGCTGAATAGTAACAGTTGCCCTGCATTTCCCCCATTTTTTCTTGATATTTTATTTTCTGTGTGTTAGTATGTAGTAGTTGTAAAAATTTTTAATCTTTTAATTGGAGGAATTATTTTGAGAAAGTATAGTAAATTTCTGGCACTGGTACTTTGTGCTTCTATGGCGCTTCCTTTTACAGGATGCAGTTCTTCTAAGGACAGCAAGGAAAAAGAAAGCACAAGTCCTGAATCAAAAAAAGAAGATAATGATAAACCAGAAGAGTATGTAAGGGAAGCTGATATATACAAAGACCTTGATTTTTCTAAATATGTTACGGTGGGTGATTATTCATCAATCCAGCTTTCTAAAAAGGATATTGATGATAAAACAGATATAATGGTGCAGACAAATATTGAAAAGACAGATTCCTATAAAAAGGATAAAAAAAGTAAAATTAAAAAAGGTGACACTGTTAATATTTTTTATGTAGGCAAAATGGATGGCAAGGAATTTAATGGCGGTTCATGCACTAAGGAGAGTACTCCTGACGGTCATAATCTTAAGATTGGCTCTGGTGATTTTATTGAGGGGTTTGAGGACGGGCTTATAGGCAAGAAGCCTGGAAAGACTTATGATGTAAAGACAAGGTTTCCTGAAGGGTACAAGCTTAACCCTGACTATGCAGGCAAGGAAGCTATATTTACAGTGACAGTGAATTATATACTGGACTGGCCAGAGCTTTCTGACAGTTTTGTAAAAAATAATTTTAAGGATTTTGACAAGGATTATAAAAATACTGCCAAAGATTATACAAGGTGTGTACGTAATAATTTGATTAAAAGTATGGCATGGGAGTATGTTTATACAAAGTCAGAGGTAAAGGAGTATCCTGAAGACCTTCTTGAAAGGATTAAGGCGCAGTACAGGACACCTGTTATATATTATTTAAAGCAGAATGGCATTAGCCTGGAAGATTATTTGTCAAGACAGTCAATGACGGAGGAAGATTTTGAGAAAAATATAGAAAAAAATGCCAGGGATAATTTGGGCAAGAGGCTGGTTTTTAATGCAATTGCACAGAAAGAGGGCATCGGGCTGGAGGAAGATGCATATAAGGAAGTGCTGGAGTCTTACCTTAAAGAGTATGATGCAAAAGACCAGGAAGAACTGGATAAATTGTTTGATGAGTATTTTGGCACTAAATCTGAAGATATTATAAATAATGAAATACTGTGTGAGGGTGTTAATGAATTCCTTACAAAGAAAGTAAAGGAAACAGCCTGATATATTAGTTTTGCAGGTTTTATGGAAAGGACATGGTGGTTAAATGGGTAAACCGGTTGTTGCAGTTGTAGGGCGTCCTAATGTTGGGAAATCAACGCTTTTTAATATGATTGCAGGTGAAAGGATTTCTATTGTAAAAGATACGCCAGGCGTAACAAGAGACCGTATTTATGCTGATGTATCATGGCTTAATTATTCATTTACCATAATGGATACAGGGGGGATTGAGCCTGTAACTAAGAACCAGATGCTTAAAGATATGAGAGAACAGGCACTTATGGCAATAGAGATGGCAGATGTCGTAATGTTTGTTACAGATGTGAGGCAGGGCGTTACAGATTCTGACTTTAAAGTTGCAGATATGCTTAGGAAAGCTGCTAAGAAAGTAGTGCTTATTGTTAATAAAGTTGATAATTTTGAAAAATACATGCCTGACGTATATGAGTTTTATAATCTTGGCATTGGTGACCCAGTTCCAATTTCTTCTATAGCTAAACTTGGCATTGGTGATATGCTTGATGAAGTTACAGCACTGTTTCCAGACAGGGCAGAAGAGGAAGAGGACGAAAGGCCACGCATAGCCATTGTTGGTAAGCCAAATGTTGGCAAGTCTTCTATTATTAATAAGATACTTGGCGAAAACAGGGTTATAGTGTCTGATATTGCAGGTACAACAAGGGATGCTGTAGATACTTCTGTTACATGGGGTGGCAGGGAATATGTATTTATAGATACAGCAGGGTTAAGACGCAAGAACAAAATAAAAGAAGAAATTGAGAGATACAGTATACTCCGTACTGTTTCCGCTGTTGAACGTGCAGATGTGGTTGTGCTTGTTATTGATGCAACAGAAGGTGTTACAGAACAGGACGCCAAAATCGCAGGAATTGCGCATGACAGGGGGCGTGGAATGGTGGTAGCAGTTAATAAATGGGATGCTGTCACAAAGGACAACCACTCTGTTAAAAAATATACTGAAAAAATACGTGATATCTTGTCATTTATGCCATATGCGGAAATTATATTTATATCTGCACAGACAGGCCAGCGCATACCTAAGCTTTTTGATTTACTTGATGTTGTTATACAGAACCATTCACTGCGCATAGCTACAGGTGTGCTTAATGAAATACTGGCAGAAGCTGTTGCACTCCAGCAGCCGCCTTCCGATAAGGGGCGCAGGCTTAAAATATTCTATATAACGCAGGTCAGCGTGAAGCCGCCAGCATTTGTTATATTTGTAAATGATAAAAAACTTATGCATTTTTCTTATACAAGGTATATTGAGAATAAAATACGTGAAGCATTTGGATTTACAGGTACTCCGTTAAAGTTTATTATAAGGGAAAAAAAGGAAAAGAATTAACAGGAATAAGTATTAAGGGGACATGGAGGCGGCTTATGGCTTGGAATTTTATTTGTTTGGTAATAGGATATTTTTGTGGATGCATTTCAAGCGGTTATATTGTTGGGAAAATATATCATATAGATATAAGGGACAAGGGCAGCGGTAATGCTGGCACTACTAATGTACTGCGTACCCTTGGCAAGCTTCCGGCGCTGCTGACATTTGCAGGAGACCTTTTAAAAGCTATTATACCAGTGCTTATAATACGCCTGGCATTAAACACGCCTGATGGATGGTATCTTTTATGCCTGTATATGGGGCTTGGTGTTGTGCTTGGGCATAACTACCCGTTTTATCTTAAATTTAAAGGCGGCAAGGGGATAGCTGTTACTTCTGCGGTTGTATTGTCAACAGCACATCCAGTTATAATACTGGCAGGGCTCTTAATATTTATTGTTGTAGTTGCAGTTACAAGATATGTTTCCCTTGGTTCGCTTTTTGTTGCATGGTATATACCTGCCAATACCATTATTTTTTACAGGGAGAACCCGCTATTTGTCCATATGATAGTGACCAGCCTGTTATTTACTGCTTTTGCTTATTTCCAGCACAGGCAGAATATTGTAAGGCTTTTACATGGCAGTGAAAATAAACTCTGGGGTAATAAATAAATACTACGATACGGGAGGAGCAAAATGAGTAAAGTAAGTTTTCTGGGTGCAGGAAGCTGGGGTACTGCACTTGCAATTATGCTTGCTAAAAACGGGCATAGTGTAACTTTATGGTCAGCCATTGATGCAGAGATAAAGATGCTTTCAGAATACAGGGAGCACAAAGACAGGCTGCCTGGTGTCAGGCTTCCTGAAACCGTTGTTGTTACTAATAACCTTGAGGAAGCATGTAAAGGATATGATTTAGTAGTATTTTCTGTGGCTTCGCCATATGTAAGGGATACTGCAAAGAAAGCAGCAGCTTTCCTTCCAGAAGGACAGCGTATCCTTAATGTTGCAAAGGGGATTGAGGACAGTACATTTAAGACATTAAGGGATATAATATGTGAGGAAATACCAGGTGCTGATGTAAGTGTGCTTTCAGGCCCAAGCCATGCAGAGGAAGTTTCTATAGATATGCCTACTACAGTTGTAGTTGGCTCTGAAAATGAAAAGTCTGCTGCGCTTATCCAGGAAATATTTATGAATGATACGTTCCGTGTTTATATAAGCCCGGATATTACGGGCATAGAGCTTGGTGGCTCTATTAAGAATGTTATTGCGCTTGCAGCAGGTGTGTGTGACGGCCTGGGTTTTGGTGATAATACAAAGGCTGCACTTATCACAAGGGGAATTGCAGAAATTACACGCCTTGGAGTGGCAATGGGTGGAAATGTTGAAACATTTGGAGGACTTTCAGGAATTGGCGACTTAATTGTAACGTGTACAAGCAGCCACAGCCGTAACCATAATGCCGGCTACCTTATAGGTAAAGGCAGGACCATGAAGGAAGCAATGGATGAAGTAAAACAAGTGGTTGAAGGCGTTTATTCAGCTAAAGCAGCATATGGGCTTGCTAAGAAATATAATGTGTCAATGCCTATTGTTGAACAGGTGAATAAGGTTCTTTTTGAAAATGTGCCAGCAACAGAGGCAATTAAGAACCTTCTGTCCAGGGAGAAGTGCAATGAATATCCAGACCTTGGATGGATTAAGAATTAAACTTGTATATAATGCATATCCTATATATAGAAAATATTTCTAAAAATAAAGGGGGATAGTTGCTATGTACAGGGAAGAGCTGGGAAATAATTACAATATGGACAGGGATGGTTTTCCTGTTAAATCACGTTCAGAGAAAATCCAGGAGGCAAGAAGGGCGTTTTCAGATGGAAGCAGTGAAGAGTACCTTGCCACTAATGAAAAAAAGCATCCATTTGGTTTAATCAGGCTTATGGCAGCAGGGATGCTTTTTTTAATACTGGGAATTGCATTGTATAATAATTTTTCCTATAATGGGTTTGACAAGGAATATGTAATGGAATGCCTGGACAGAAGCGGTTACTGGGATACTATTGTAAAAAGTGCAGGAGAAATAACAGATAAGGTTTCAGGGTGGTATAATTCACTTCAGGATTAAATATTTTTTAGGCAACGGAAGGGCATGGATATTTATATGAGAAAGCTTGCATTAAGTGATGAGATACTTTTATCAGTAGAGAAGCCGGCAAGGTATATTGGCGGTGAGATAAATATGGCAGTTAAAAACCCGGCAGAGGTGGATATACGTTTCTGCATGTGTTTTCCAGATGTTTATGAGATAGGCATGTCACACCTTGGCATACAGATTATTTATGATATGTTAAACCTGCGTGATGATATATACTGTGAAAGGGTTTATTCACCCTGGACTGACCTGGATGCAGTGCTGCGCCGTGAAAATATACCACTTTTTGCGCTGGAAAGCCAGCAGCCTGTTAAGGATTTTGATTTTCTGGGCATTACACTCCAGTATGAAATGTGTTATACAAATATTCTGCAGGTGCTGGATTTGTCAGGAATTACGCTTGATGCAGCAGACAGGAAAGAGGATGAGCCTTTTGTTATAGGCGGTGGGCCATGTGCTTATAATCCTGAGCCAATTGCAGATTTCTTTGACATGTTTTATATAGGTGAGGGTGAAACGGTTTATTATGAACTTATGGACAGATATAAGGAATGGAAGGCATCAGGAAAAGACAGGAAGGAATTTCTTAAAATAGCAGCAAAGCTTCCAGGAATATATGTGCCACAGTTTTACCAGCCTGTCTATAATAGGGATGGTACTCTGGCAGAATTTAAGGCTTTAGTGCCAGAAGCGCCTGAAAAGGTAGTTAAACAGGTGGAATGCAGCCTTTCAGAAACATATTACCCAGAAAAGCCGTTAGTACCATATATTAAAGTTACACAGGACAGGGTGGTGCTTGAAATACAGAGAGGCTGCATAAGAGGATGCCGTTTCTGCCAGGCAGGCATGCTTTACCGTCCAATAAGGCCAAGAAGCCTGTCTTTCCTTAAACAGCGTTCTAAAGAAATGCTTAAGTCAACAGGCCATGAGGAAATTACACTTAGTTCTTTAAGTTCAAGTGATTATAAAGACCTTAAAGAACTTGTGTACTGGCTTATAGATGAGTTTAAAGACAAGGGCATAAATATTTCTCTTCCGTCATTACGCATTGATGAGTTTGCACTTGATGTAATGTCCAAAGTGCAGGATGTACGTAAAAGCAGCCTTACATTTGCACCAGAGGCAGGCACGCAGCGCCTGCGTAATGTAATTAACAAAGGATTAACAGAAGATGATATACTAAATGGTGCAATGGAAGCATTCCGGGGCGGATGGAACAGGGTCAAGCTTTATTTTATGCTTGGGCTGCCTGGTGAAACTTATGATGACATAGAAGGGATTGCAGTCCTTTCAGACCAGATAGCAAGGCAGTATTATACAATTCCGAAAGATGAGAGGAATGGAAGGGTTAATATTGTTACAAGTACATCTATTTTTGTGCCAAAACCATTTACACCATTCCAGTGGTCGCCAATGGATACAAAGGAGCAGGCAAGGCAGAAAAGGGATTTCCTGCTTTCAAAAGTAAGGGAACAGCTAAATGCCAAGAGCATAAAATATAACTGCCATGATGCAGATGTTTCAGAGCTGGAAGGTGTATTTGCAAGAGGTGACAGGAAACTTTGCAATGTTATAAGACAGGCTTATGAAAGCGGCTGTATTTATGATGCGTGGACAGAGTATTTCCAGCCAGATAAATGGGAACAGGCATTTAAGGATAATAATGCCAGCATGGAATTTTACCTAAGAAGGGAAAGAGCAGAAGACGAACTGTTCCCCTGGGATTTTATAGATATTGGGGTTACTAAAAATTTCCTTCTGGATGAATACCATAATTCCCAGGCAGAAATTGTAACACAAAACTGCCGCCGCCAGTGTTCAGGCTGTGGTGCAGCAAAATTCCAGTGTGGTGTGTGTGTTGAATGTAAGTAGTGGACAGGAAGGACATGGTAAAAACATGAAAGCAAGGATAAAATTTACTAAAACAGGCTCTATGCGCTTTATTGGCCACCTGGATGTCCTGCGGTATTTCCAGAAGGCAATGCGCAGGGCAGATATAAATGTCAGCTACAGCAAGGGGTTTTCACCACACCAGCTTATGTCATTTACATCACCGCTTGGCATAGGCTTAAGCAGTGATGCAGAATACCTTGATGTTACCCTTGAAGAAACAGATGCACCAAAGGTAATGGCAGACAGGATAAATTCTGTAATGAATGATGAGATAAGGGTTAAGGGCTTTACATATTTAAAAGACAGTGCAAAGCCTTCAATGGCGGCACTTGTGGCATGTGATTATATTATTGCAATTAAGCCTGGCAAAAGCAGCCTTCTTGAAGAAAAAGCATTTGTTAAAGATAAAATATGCAGTTTTATGTCACAGGATAAAATTGAAGTGCTTAAAAAGACAAAGAAATCAGAGAAGCTTATAGATATAAAACAAGGCATATATAATATGGCAGGCAGCCTGCATGAATTTGAGGAAATAACAGGCAGGGGATTTCAAGAAAATGGGGAATTATGTCTTGATAAAGAGTGTACACCTGTGCTTTGCTGCCGGCTTGCATCTGGCAGTGTATCTAATATAAAACCAGGGCTTGTGCTGGAAGAATTGTGCCATTTTTCAGGTATTGCTTATGATGAATATGCTTACCAGGTACACAGACTTGAAATGTATGCAGAAACAGGTGGGAAACTTGTGCCAATGATGGAATATGATGCAGTACAGCTATAATAAATATTTAAGGTTATATACAAGGGGGAAGTGTTTATGAAAGATTATGTAAAAGTTTTTAATTCAGATGATTATGCAGAAGTCTGTCTGTATAATTCAGACCAGAAAGTATTTGAAATTGGGGAGAAAATGAATGAAATTAATGAATATGCATATATGAATGGCTATAACTGGGAGGCATTTTTAAATTGTTATCTGGCAAAAAAAGAGCCTGCCTTATTAGAAGGTATGAGAACAGACCCTGAGGCTGATATGTATGTGGCTTATTATGATTTTACCTCTGAAAATGAACAGAAGGCAAAAAGGGTTGGTGAAATTATTGTTTCATTAATTGAAAATGAAGAGGAACTGTACCAGTTTTTGCGTGATAATGGTGATGAAATTGAGTGGGATTAATACATTCCATTAAAACGCAACATCGAGTACCATCATTGCCACAAATCCTAAAGCTACACCTATTGTACCAATATTAAAGCTTCCGTCTGACTGGGCTTCTGGAATAAGTTCTTCAACTACAACATAAAACATTGCCCCGGCAGCAAATGCAAGGAGATATGGCAGGACTGGTACAATAAGCCCTGTAAGCATTATTGTTATAACAGCGCCTATAGGTTCAACTATTCCAGACATTGTGCCATATATAAATGATTTTATTCTGGACATGCCATCATTTTTAAGAGGCATTGATATTATTGCCCCTTCTGGGAAGTTTTGTATTGCAATTCCTGCCGCAAGTGTAACTGCACTTGCCATTGTAATGCCTGTTTCTGGTGAAAGTGCCCCTGCCAGTGCAACCCCTACAGCCATTCCTTCTGGTATATTGTGGAATGTAACTGTAAGCGCAAGCATAACAGACCTTTTTATTTTAAATGACGGGCCTTCTGGCTGGTTATTGTCAAACCGTAAGTGAGGTACTATATTATCAAGGCATAAAAGGAATATAATTCCTGCCAGGAAACCAGCCGCTGCTGGAAACCATGTATAAACATCCATGTTTTCTGACATTTCAATGGCAGGTATAATAAGTGACCATACTGCTGCCGCCAGCATCACACCCGATGCAAAGCCAGGCAGTAATTTTTCCAGGTTTCTGTTAATTTGGTTTCTCATAAGAAAAACCATTGCACTGCCTGACATAGTTCCTATAAATGGAATTAAAATCCCCATTGTAATATCCAATTACCAACACATCCTTTGCGCACTTTCCATTTTATTGTTATTTTATGAAAGAGGATAAAAATTGTTACTAAAAATTTTGTATCATATTTTCTATTTCTCCATCTGAAAGTACCCTGCACTTTTTATCTTTTATTGCGTAGACCATGCTGCAGACAGACAGGACAGTAGGGCGGTGTGTTGTGACTATACAGGTTCTTGGGTAGTCATCTTTCATAATGTTTTTAAGCACTTTCCTCTCTGTTGCGACATCAAGTGCGGAGGTTGCCTCATCAAGCAGCAGTATTGGTGAATGCCTTATAAGTGAACGTGCGATGGAAAGCCGCTGTGCCTGCCCTTCTGAAAAACCTGCCCCACGTTCGCCAATTTTACTGTATATGCCATCAGGAAGCCTGCTGGTAAAATCCCATGCACATGCCATCTTTAAGGCGTCTATAATTTCTTCATCTGTTGCATCTGGTTTTATATTACGCATATTATCTGCAATAGTCCCTGAAAACATTGTATTTCCCTGGGGGACATATGAAAAAAGCTTCCTTGTAGATGGTGACACAGGGAATGAGCCAGAAGTGCCGCCATAAAGCATTGCACTGCCTTCCTGTGGGTGGAGAAGTGAAAGTATAAGGCGCAGCATTGTTGTTTTGCCTTCACCAGAAGGTCCTACAATAGCAACAATTTCATGTGGGCGTGCGTTAATACATGCTCCCTTGAAAATTTCATTTCCATTGCTGTATGAATATGCAATATCTGAAAATTCCAGGCTTATGCCTGTATTTTTATTCTGTTCAAAAAATATATCTGCTTCATCCGATTTGGAAAAGTCTTCTTTTGGCATTTCAATAATATCCATAAGGCGCCTGGCGGAAGTTGTAAGGGAAACAGCCGCAGGGACAAGTGAAATAAGCTGGTTTAAAGTACCTGTAAGAGTTCCTGAAAGGGATAGGAACATTGTCATTGTCCCATAACTTATTGCACCGCTCCATACACGGTAAATACCAAAACCATAACAGCTATATGATACAGCAAGACCTGTAATAGACATTATTACGGATGTAACCATAGAAAGTCTTTGGAATTCAAGCCGCATATCCAGATAATCCCTCTGGAGTTCCCTTAGGTGGCGGCTGTAAAGTTCTATAAGGTTAAATGCTTTAATAGTCTGTATATTGGAAAAAGCTTCCTGGTTAAAGCCTGACATACTTGCATTCATTGCCGCACTGCGCTTGTTATTGTTACGCATCCGTTTTAAAAGCCTGCGTGACATAAACATGCTTACAGGAACGCCAAGCAGCGCAAGGATTGCAAATATAAAATCGTTATAACATACAAGGGCAAATGCACTGATAAAACGTGCAGTAAATATAATAAGGTTTGGAATCCAGTTAAGTATTCCGTTTGAAATATTTGAGGCATCAGAACTCCAGCGTGTGAGAAGGTCGCCAGTATGGTAATTCTGTATTGCCTCAAGGTCGGTAACAAGCATTTTATTGAAAATATCAGCTTTGATTTCATTATCAACACTTATGCTTATTTTATTGGAAAAATATGTTGAAAGCTGTGACAGTAGTATATTTCCGATTGCAAAAATTATAAAAAAACAGAAAGTCTGTGCAAGAAGCCCTGTCTGTTTTCCAGTTATAATATCAACCATATCCCTTGATATAAGGCTTGAAACCAGGGAAAAGGCAGTATTAACCAGACCAAGGCCGGTGTAAAATGCCATCTGTTTCCAGTAATGCCTTGCATACTGGTAAATCCAGAGGGTTTCATGCCACATGTCTTTAAGCATTCCCTCTTTAATACGTTTTATATAGTGTTGTAATTTTTTATTCATGTAAGTATATTCCTTAATAGTAAATACGTCTGCTTGAACTAAACAGAGCTTTCACACTATAGATAGGAACATCTATTTTGTAAAAGCTCATTCTTGTTAGTAAATGTTTGCTTATAAAGTATTCTTAATACCAGTCGTCAGGGTTATCTGTAATTGAAACACTTGTGATTTCAAGCCCGTCACCAGCTGAAACTTCTAAATCGCCAAGCCCTATATTGTCTGTTGGGTTATTGTGGTATCCATAATCAATAACCAGTGTATTAGTGCCATCGCCGGATACAAGGTTGCCATTGCTCCTAACATATGTAACTTTCTGGTTGAATGAAATTGTAAGTTTCTGTTTATCAACTGTATGTGTAGTGTCATGTTTGCCATTTACCTGGATAACATAAGTTTCCCTGCCGGTTTCTGGTGTCTGGTGGATATAAGCATTAGCTGTATAGCACCCACTTGCCATATATACGCCCTCTGTAAAGCTTCCATTCTGCATAATGGATGGTTTTTCGTAACTTTTTTTCATAATCAATCCCTTCCTCTTAATGATAAAAGCAGTGTTAATAAGTTACATTGTTTAAATTAATTTTATACTATAAATAAAGGGGCGTCAAGTAATTTCTAATAAACTTGAAAAACGGTCTTGATGTTTTTGTATTCCTGGCATATAATATAATTATCCAGATAATGTAAATAGTGGAAGTGGGGTGATTTTATGAGTACCAGTATTTCATCAGTAAACAATAATTATAATGCTTCTTTTACAAAGCGTGTAGCAGATGACCCTGCTGGTTCTGCCATTGCACAGAAGCACCTGTCACAGGCTAAGGGATATGAGCAGGGTGCAAGAAATGGCGAAGATGGTTTAAGTGCCATTAAGACAGCAGATGAGGCGCTCTCAAACATTACAGGCAGCCTCCAGCGCATAAGGGAGTTAAGTGTGCAGGCTTCAAGCACAGCTATTTATTCTGATTCTGACAGGCAGGGCATGCAGAAGGAAATTGACCAGTTAAAAGAACATATAACAAGCATAGCAAGGGATACACAGTTTAATACAAAGCACCTTTTAGACGGCAGCATGGCTGACATGCACCTTGCACTTAATCCGCAGGGCGGCGGGCTTTCTATTAAAATGGAAGATATGACGCTTGAAAACCTTGGAATTAAGGATTACAGTGTTACAGGCAAGTTTGATATTTCTACAATTGATGATGCACTTGAAAAAGTCAGCAGTGCCAGAAGTTCATTAGGTGCACAGAGCAATGCTGTAGAAGTTAGTGTAAATACAAGCAATATTTCTTCTGAAAATATGGTTTCTTCGATGTCAGGCATTGAAGACATTGATATAGGGCAGTATGTGTCTGAACAGAAGAAAGGTGAGATAATGCAGCAGTATGGTTATTTTGTACAAAGCCAGCATATGCAGCAGCAACAGGATATGGTATCAAAGCTTTTAGGTATGTAACATAGTTAAAGGGTATATAAAGGGAAAATGCCAGGCACAGTTTTCTGCTGCCTGGCATTTTCCCTTTATATTGTATCAAGCATTTCTGCAAGCCTTTTTTCGTATGTGTGGTTTTCACGCACAGACCTGCAGCCATTTCTTGCAATATTCATGCGTTCACCATCATGCTTCAGGTAATATCTAATCTTATCATATAAATCTGCCCTGCTGGAATAGCTTACAAAGTCCTCACCATCTATAAAATGCCTGTCAAAGTCATTTTGGTAATTAGTCAGCAGAAAACCTCCAGCACCCATTACGTCCATTGCTCTTAAAGGAATTCCGTTTTTAATGCTGCGCAGTGTAATATTTAAGTTTATTTTGCTGTTCTGGAAAACAAGTGGCATTTCATACATATAGTGGATTGTACCCATGTTTTTTATATCTGGAAGGAATGGTGTTTTTTCTGGTGTATAAAGTTTAAGCGGCATTGCAGGCTTCCCACCGGGAAGAGTTATATCTTTAAGGCATTTGCTTACACCGTCAAGTATCTCTGTACGTTCAGTTTGTGTTATTTTCCTGCAAAGGAAATAATTAGCATATGTGTACCCTGGTGTTTCCAGTCCGCCAATATTAGTTTCAAGTGGCATTGCCGCCTGCATTTTTTCTATTATGGCAGATGAAAGGGTGTCTTCTACAAATGTATATCCATAAACAAGCATCTGGGATGCCATTACGCCTTCCAGGTATCCACGTGTATGTTCATCCAGCTTTTCCATTCTGTCATAAAGTGTATGCTTTTCTGTATAAAGCGAACCTACAAAGGACACATCAGCTTCTATAATTTTTTTCTGTTCAGGTGTTGCAGACATTTTTGCAAGCCTTCTGGCATTTACTGCCATAGGCATATAAAATACATTTTTTACACCCAGGCAGCCAAGATCATAGACCATCTGTGAATCAAATATAAATATCCTGTTGCATGGGTTAAAGATTGTCTTGGAATACGTCAGTACGAGAGGGCTGTCATAACACCATGATATATAATTAATCTTTGACTCATTACATGCATCTGATATTACTGGAAAGTAATTTGATGTAAAAACCAGGTCTATATTATTTGTATGTATATATTTCTTTAATTCTGACTTGTACTTCGGGTCAATACGGTAGTTAGATGGTTCGTGCAGGTATTGTATAACAGTATGCCCTAATAATTTAAATGCTTCTGTAATATCCTCCACGCCAAAGCTTTTCCATTGCGGATATAAAATATTCATAAGTTCCGCCCTCCGCTGCTGTTAATCCTGGGTTAATTGGTTATTCTTAATATCTTGTTTTAACTTGTGGTTAATACCAAGCCCTATACCTATTAACGCAAAGAATATAGGTGATGTAGCCACACATGAATCATTAGTGAGTGCAAGTATCATATAGCCAATGGAGCTTGCAAGTATAGCAACACCAACTTTAGGAAGATAGCCTTCGTAATCATGTTTCCAGTATATTGTAAAGCTGTTTACAATATAAAATATAAAGAATAAAAGCAGTGCAATTAATGAAGGCACACCCGTCTGTACAGCAGTCTGGAGATACAGGCAGTGTGGCTTTGTTACAATTTCATTCTGGTGCCATGAATTATATAAACCTACCAGGTCATTATTTGGAAATGCCATTATAAATGTGTCAGGCCCTGAACCAAGCAGGAAATATTTTTTTAAAAGTGGCAGAGTCCTTGCCCATATATAGCCACGCCCATTGGCAAAATGGTAATGGTTTTCAAGGAAACTAAGTGATTTCTCATGTTCTGTAAGTTTCATTAAGGACATATTGCCGCCAAGTGCATAGTATGTCTTATTATTTGGTTTCATCATGTTTGAGAAATACCATGGCTGTCCTTCAATAGTCACTAAGAAACCATAGAATGATTCAGGCACTCTGACTGATGAAAATGTAAAAGGAAAACGTACATCATCTACTTTATAAGCAGAATTATCTTCCGCAGCACTATAACTTACAGGGCTGCCACTTCCATCTTCAAGGCTGAAAATATCATTATTGTATTCATCCTGTTCAACTTTAAATACAAGGGAATTTCCATTATATTTAATAGTCACATTATCATCATTAGTAACAATGCTTTCCAGCAGATGTGTTTCTGGTGTCATAGAAAACATTGATTTCATACGGTTAAGCAGTATGTTCTGGTTCATTACATTTATGCCTATAAATGCAACTGCAAATACAGCAATAGCAGCAACAGTTATTTTCCAGTTTTTAATAAATACTTTGCGCATACAAAGAAGCATGAGCAGAAGTGAGATAATTATTGTAATGACACCTGCACGTGACTGTGATGCAAAAAGTATAATTATAAGTGAAATGGCGAGCAATGCATAACCAATACGGCACCAGAGCTTTTTAGCAGCAAATATAAGTGCAACCAGTACAGGTACAATAAGTGTTGCATAAAAACCTACGTAGTTAGGGTTATATACTGTAAGGTATGCACGTCCAAGTTCAAATTTAAATTCAAGTCCTGTCTTTGGTGAAATCAGTTTCTGTCCTATTTCTGTACGCAGGAAATCATGTTTAAATGCCTGGCTTAAACCAAGTGCTGCCATTATGGAAATACCTGCTATAAACCATCTCATAGTGCGCCGCAGCACTGTTTCTTCCTGGAATACAAAGAAACAATAATATACTATTATAAAATAGCCAATAAGAACCCAGACTGGCTCAAACTGTTCATATATCCCATTAAATGAAAAATAGGAGTATTTAGAAGCAATAGCTGAAATAAAGGAAATTACAGCATATACAAGAAGAGGAATTAATTTTTTATCCCAGGCAAATTTCCTTTCTTCGCCAAATACCATATATATAACAGCAAACACCATATAAATAGATATAATAATTAGTGCAACTGTCTTATAACGCAGAAAAAAATCAGTTTGTTTTACTGGCCCGGTGTACCACTCAAACTGGTCAAGTTTAGTTTCATAACTGTAATAATATGTGATGAGCGGAATTATTGCTAAAACTGCTATAGCTGGGAATATAAGGAAAAAAGAAATTTTCTTTTTTTCTTCTTTTTTATTTTTATTGTTTACATTATAGCTTGCCATGCCTGCCTCCTCTGTCTGGTGCATTTTCCTTTTAACTTTATAATGCATACAAGTATATCATAACATTTTATACATTACAAGAATAAAAAATTTTGCTTCCATGTCCGTTTCATAAATTTCCAGTTATAATTCTGGGCTTTGCCAGTAAACAGCAGGTTACCCATGCCAGGATGCACACATTTAAAAAAGGTTTTTGGGTTATAATATACCCAGAAGCCTTTTTTAATACTGGCAGTTATAAAGTCCTCCACATTCAATCATATTTGTGCAAAATACACCAAAAACACCCAGGATTTTTGTGGATGTTTGTGATTGATTTTGGATGATTTTGGTTATATAATTGTTTTAACAAAAACAGCTACGGTTCAGCAGAGTAGCGGAAAGGAAAAAATATGATTTATACAGTTACTTTTAATCCATCCCTGGATTACATTGTTTCTGTACCAGATTTCAAGCTGGGCTTTACAAACCGTACAGATTCAGAATTAATGCTGCCTGGCGGCAAAGGAATTAATGTTTCTATCGTTTTGAAAAACCTTGGCACGGAAAGCACAGCACTTGGGTTTATGGCAGGGTTTACAGGAGATGAAATCAGCAGGAAAGTTGAAAGTATGGGCGTGAAGGCAGATTTCATCAAAACCAGCCAGGGGATTTCCAGAATTAATTTAAAACTTAAATCCATTGATGGTACAGAAATAAACGGGCGTGGTCCTGATATCGGGCATGAACAGGTAGAACTTCTTTTGCAGAAACTAGACAGGTTACAGGAAGGGGATGCACTTGTGCTTGCAGGAAGCATACCAGCATCCATACCAGACAGTATATACAGGGACATTATGAAAAGCCTGGATGGAAAAGGCATCCTTGTAGTTGTTGATGCTACAAAAGATTTGCTTGTCAATGTCCTGGAATACCATCCATTCCTGGTTAAGCCAAATAACCATGAGCTTGGGGAAATTTTCAATGTAACACTAGAAACAAAAGAAGAAGTAATACCATATGCTAAAAAATTACAAGAAAAGGGTGCAAGGAATGTGCTGGTATCTATGGCAGGCAAAGGGGCAGTGCTGGCTGCGGAAGATGGGACAGTTTATAAAGCCCCGGCGCCAGAAGGGGAACTGAAAAATGCTGTAGGTGCAGGAGATTCAATGGTGGCTGGGTTTTTAGCCGGCTGGCTTGCCAGAAAAGAGTATAAACATGCATTCTGCATGGGGGTTGCAACAGGAAGCGCAAGTGCATTTTCTGAAAATCTTGCAACAAAAGAAGAGGCAGAAGAAGTATACAGACGTGTTATCCTTGCTGGATAAATAAAACATAAAAACATTTTGGAAGGAGAGGTATTTATGAGAATTACGGATTTATTAGACAAAAGAAGTATACTTCTGGATGCAGTCCCGAAAAGCAAACCAGAAGCATTAGATACAGCCATAGAATTAATGGCAAAAAGTGGGAAAATACGGGACATTGAGGCATACAGGAAACAGGTGTATGCAAGGGAGGAGGAAAGCACAACAGGAATTGGGGAAGGAATTGCCATCCCTCATGGGAAATGTGATGCTGTAACAAAGCCCGGGCTGGCGGCAATGGTGATTAAGAATGGTGTGGACTTTGATTCCCTGGACGGTGAACCTGTTAAGCTTCTTTTCCTGATTGCAGCACCAAATACAAAAGATAATGTACATCTTGATGTATTAAGCAAATTGTCGGTATTAATGATGGATGAAGAATTTTCAGATGCACTATGCAATGCAGGCTCGGTTGATGAGTTTCTGGAAATCATTGACAAAGCGGATGATGAAAAACCTGATATTGATGAAAAGCTGGAAAACACAGGAGAGGCTGGGTCAAAAATACTTGCTGTTACATCATGCCCGACAGGAATTGCCCATACTTATATGGCGGCAGAGGGAATCGAAAAAGCCGCCAAGGCAAAAGGATGTTCTGTAAAAATTGAAACAAGGGGTTCTGGAGGCGCTAAAAATGTATTATCAGCGGCGGATATTGAGACGGCAGACTGTATAATTGTAGCAGCAGATGCGCAAGTCCCGATGGACCGTTTTAATGGGAAAAAAGTAATTGAGTGCCCTGTATCTGATGGCATCCACAAAGCGGATGAACTGCTGGAACGGGCAATGGCAGGCGATGCACCTGTTTACCACAGCGGAACTGCCTCACAGGCTGCACAAACCGCAAAAGGCGGAAGTGCAGGCCACCAGATTTATACACAGCTTATGAATGGTGTTTCACATATGCTGCCATTTGTGGTTGGCGGCGGCATACTTATTGCACTGGCATTTTTGATTGACGGCCTGGGAGTAGATATGAACTCACTTTCTGTGGAAGAAAGAGGGAACTTTGGCTCAATTACAGCCGCAGCCGCTACTTTAAAAGGAATTGGCGATGTTGCATTTGGCTTTATGCTTCCTGTACTGGCTGGGTTTATTGCAATGGCAATAGGCGACCGCCCGGCACTTGCTGTAGGTTTTGTTGGAGGCATGATTGCTGCCCAGGGCAAATCAGGGTTTTTAGGCGCACTGGCTGCTGGTTTTATTGCTGGCTATATTATAGTTTTATTGAAAAAAGGCTGTGATGCACTGCCAGAAGCAATTGAGAAACTGGCTCCTGTATTGATTTTTCCAGTTATAGGTATTTTAATAATGGGACTTTTAATGAATTTTGCTATTGAACCGGTAATGGGTGCAATTAACACAGGTTTAAATAATGGTCTTAAATCTATGGGCGGCTCTAGCAAAATTGTATTAGGAATGGTTTTAGGGGCTATGATGGCAATTGATATGGGCGGCCCGTTCAACAAAGCAGCTTATGTATTCGGCACAGCAGCTATAGCGGCTGGGAGCTATGATATTATGGCGGCTGTTATGATTGGTGGTATGACACCTCCATGTGCAATCGCCCTTGCAAGTTTATTATTTAAAAATAAATTTACAAAAGAAGAAAGGGAAGCAGGGCCGACTAACTTTATTATGGGTCTTGCATTTATTACAGAAGGGGCAATCCCGTTTGCAGCATCTGACCCGCTCCATGTACTTCCTTCATGTATTGCAGGTTCTGGTGTGGCAGGTGCACTCAGCATGGCATTTAATTGTACCCTGATGGCGCCACATGGAGGGATTTTTGTATTTCCGGTTGTTGGGAATGCCATATTCTACCTGGCAGCTTTAGTTGCTGGCACAGCAGTTTCCACTATTCTGCTTGGCGTATTAAAGAAGAAAATAGCATAGAAATTTTATAAAAATAATATATAAAATAATTAAAAGGAGGATTATTATTATGAAGGAATTTACTTACACTATTACAGACCCAGAAGGAATACATGCACGCCCGGCAGGGGAGCTTGTGAAAGCAGCAAAGGAATTTTCATGTAAAATCACTTTAACAAAGGATGGCAGATCTGGTGACTGCAAAAAAATATTTGGGATTATGGGGCTTGCAGTAAAAAGCGGCAATGAAGTAGTAATGAACTTTGATGGGGAAGATGAAGATGCTGCTTATGAGAAAATCAGTGCTTTTATGAAAGAAAACTTATAAGCGCCAGAAAGTGGGGTAACAGCTATGAAAACTTATTATGGCAAAAGTGTATTTAATGGCATTGCCATTGGCAAAACCAGTATTTACCAGAAGGGGGAACAGCAGGTAAAACGTGTTAAAGTTGAAGATGCTGGAAGTGAGAAGAAGCGTTATTATGCTGCAACACAACAGGCAATAGAAGAACTCCAGCTTTTATATGAAAAGGCGGTAAAAGAAGTTGGTGAAGCCAATGCTGCTATTTTTGAAATCCACCAGATGATGATACAGGATGATGATTATAAAGAATCTGTAGAAAATATTATTGACAGCCAGCAGGTAAATGCAGAGTATGCAGTTGCTGCCACTGGAGATAATTTTTCTAAGATGTTTGCTGCAATGGATGATGAATATATGCGTGGCAGGGCAGCAGATGTAAAAGATATTTCTGAAAGGCTTCTTAATGTGTTAAGTGGGAGGCATAAAGACGGCATGGGTACAGAAGAGCCTGTTATTATCCTTGCAGATGACCTTGCTCCATCTGAAACTGTCCAGATGAATAAAGACATGGTGCTGTCGTTTGTGACGGTACATGGCTCGGTAAACTCGCATACAGCCATACTGGCAAGGACAATGGGCATCCCTGCGCTGATAAGCACTGATATTAAGTTAGATGATACAGTAGACGGCAAACTTGCAATTGTAGATGGCAGCAAAGGGGTAATCTATATAGAGCCAGATAAAGAAACTATGGCAGTTATGCAGGAAAAACAAAAGAAAGAGCAGGAACAAAAAGAACTGTTACAGATGCTTAAAGGGAAACCAGATATTACTCTTGACGGAAAAGAAATAAAGCTCTATGCTAATATTGGAAACAGTAAAGATTTAGCAACCGTTATCCAGAATGACGCTGGAGGCATTGGCTTGTTCCGCAGTGAGTTCCTTTATCTGGAAAAAGATGATTATCCAACAGAAGAGGAGCAGTTTGCTGTATATAAGACAGTAGCAGAAACGATGGCAGGAAAACAGGTCATTATCCGTACACTGGATATTGGTGCTGATAAACAATGCGGTTATTTCCAGATTGGAGAGGAAGACAATCCTGCTATGGGGTACCGTGCTATCCGTATTTGCCTTGACCGTCCGGAAATTTTTAAAACACAGCTCCGTGCATTGTTCCGTGCCAGTGCATATGGTAACATTGCCATTATGTACCCTATGATTACAAGTGTATGGGAAGTAAAGAAAATAAAGGAAATTGTGCAAGAGGTAAAAAAAGAACTGGAAGAGCAGAATATTGCATTTGGCAGCCCGTCACAGGGAATTATGATTGAAACCCCTGCTGCTGTAATGACCAGCCAGGAGCTTGCCAAAGAGGTTGAATTTTTCAGTATTGGGACGAATGACCTGACACAGTATACGCTGGCTGTTGACAGGCAGAATGCAAAACTGGACAGTTTCTATGATGCACACCATCCGGCTGTTCTTTCCATGATACGTATGGTTATTGAAAATGCCCATAAAGAGGGAATATGGGCTGGCATCTGTGGTGAACTTGGTGCTGACCTGGATTTAACACAGGAGTTCCTTGCCATGGGTATTGATGAGTTATCTGTTTCACCTGGAAGGATTCTTCCAATCCGCAAAATCATTCTGGAAACAAACGTAGGAGAACTTAAAAGGTAGAGAGAAGGGAAACTATGTTGACAGAAAAGCGCCATGAAATTATTTTACAGATGTTAAAGGAAAAAAAAAGCATTTCCGTAACAGAAATCAAAGAAATGACAGGAGGCTCTGACTCCACAATCCGCAGGGATTTGACAGCACTGGACAGGGCAGGGAAATTAAGCAAAGTTTTTGGTGGTGCAGTAGCAATTGAAAATCCATATACAGTAATAGAACTTTCCGTTGCCCAGAAACGGGAAGTGAAACCAGCAGAGAAACGCCAGATTGCCAGGTATGCTGCCAGCTTAATCGGGAAAGATGATTTTGTTTATCTGGATGCTGGCACTACCACTGGCTATATGATTGAATATTTATCAGAAAAAAGCACTACTTTTGTAACAAATGCAGTAGACCATGCAAAAAGGCTGGCAATTGAAGGTTTTAAAGTGCTTTTGACCGGAGGGGAGCTCAAAGGTACAACGGAAGCTATTGTGGGGAGCCAGGCTGTTTTAAGCTTACAGAAATACCATTTTACAAAAGGTTTTTTTGGTACAAATGGTATAAGCAGGAGATATGGTTATACTACACCGGACAGCAGTGAATCCATAGTTAAGCAGATAGCTATGAAACACTGCCACCAGAAGTATATCCTGGCAGATGCATCAAAATTTGGTGAAATTACTGCTATAAGCTTTGCAGGGATGGAGGACGCACAAATTATAACAGAAAAGAAGCCTCCAAGGGAATATGAAGACTGTTGCAATATTATAATTGCAGGCTTGTAATTTCCAGTTATTCTGTGCTGGTAAACGGACGCAGGGTTTACGTGTCCAGTTAAATATTACACTCCAGGGCACGCTTCCGCTACGCCACAATGTCATTTAGTTAAGGGAATTATGTAAATTCCTGTTTTTTTAATCCGTTAT
>CAJTXH010000010.1 GCA_910580005.1 uncultured Lachnospiraceae bacterium
TTTTTTGTGCAAAATGTGTACATAACCAGTGCTGGAAGCACTGATTTGTTACTATGAAGCCGTAAGGCTGAATAGTAACAACGGACGTGGAAGGCATTTAACTTACACTTGTGAAATATAAGAAGCAGTGGTATAATATTTGACCAGATATACAATTACAAGATAAGATATTTAGCCTTGTCCAGCAAAAAGTTCTGGCAATCTGGCAAACAATAAGGAGGCAGCAATGAGTGATTATAGTTTAAAAACAATGATGGATAAACCTGAGCGCCTTGCCCCAGGACACCGTATGTGTGCTGGCTGTGGTTCTACAATAGCAGTACGTGCAGTATTGCGTTCATTACATGAAGGCGACAGGGCTGTTATAGGCAATGCGACAGGATGCCTTGAAGTTTCTTCTTTTATGTATCCATATACATCATGGGAGGACAGTTATATACATAATGCGTTTGAAAATGCGGGTGCTACGTTAAGTGGTGTAGAAACTGCATATAAGGCATTAAAGAAGCGTGGGAAACTGCCAGCAGATGAAACATTTAAATTTATAACATTTGGTGGTGATGGCGGTACATATGATATAGGTTTCCAGTCACTTTCTGGTGCAATGGAGCGTGGGCATGATATAGTATATGTATGCTATGACAATGGTGCTTATATGAATACAGGAATACAGCGCTCATCTGCAACACCTATGTATGCAGATACAACTACTACGCCAGTTGGCAAAGAGTCTGACGGCAAAATGCAGAACCGCAAGGACTTAACAAGCATTATTGCAGACCACTACGTGCCTTATGTTGCACAGACTACACTTACTAAGGATTTTAAAGATATACATATGAAATCTGAGAAGGCAATATATACAGAAGGTGCATCATTCCTTAATATAATGACACCATGCCCACGTGGCTGGAGATATGAAACTTCTGAAATTATGGATATATGCAGGCTTGCTGTTGAAACATGTTACTGGCCTCTTTTTGAAGTTGACCACGGAAAATGGATATTGTCATACCAGCCAAAGAATAAACTTCCAATAGAAGATTTCTTAAGAGTGCAAGGAAGATTTAAGCATTTATTTAAAAAGGGCAATGAAGGGCTTATAGAGCAGTTCCAGGCAGAAGTTGACAGGCGCTGGGAAGACTTGCTTTATAAATGCTCAAGGGCAGCATAGACATGACTTTATTAACATACCAGGTATTTAAAACAGTAGCAGAGCAGGGCAGTTTCAGGAAGGCGGCGGATATGCTGGGGCTTACTCCTTCAGCTATAAGCCATGCAATATCTTCTATGGAAAATGAGCTTGGGTTTTCCCTGTTAATAAGAAGTAAAATGGGAGTTACCCTCACTAATTATGGAAGCCACCTGCTTCCTTACGTTAATGCTGTATTAAACAGTGATGAAAGTTTACAGCAGGCAGTTGCAGAGTTTAACGGGCTTAAACAGGGTAAAGTCAAGGTTGGCTGTTTTTCAAGTGTATGTACTAACTGGCTGCCAGATATAATGAATTCATTTAAAAAGTTATACCCGGATATAACAATAGAGGTATTCCAGGGCACATATGATGATGTGGCATACTGGATAAAAAATGGTGTGGCAGAGCTTGGGTTTTTGTCGGTTTCAAGTGCTGCGGATATCCCTATACAGCCATTATATAAAGACAGGCTTTTGTGCGTAATGCCAAAAGGGACAGAAAGGGAAGGCAGCAAAGAATATATAGGGATTAGTGAAATGAGAAACCACCAGTTTGTTACACAAAGGGAGTCAACAGATGCAGATATACAAAACTTCCTTAAAGAAAATTCGCTGGATATCCAGTCGAATTACCATGTGGTAGATGATTTGTCAACAATAGCTATGGTTGCTAATGGTTTTGGCATATGTATTATGCCTGAAATGGTTATGAATGATATACCATATGAAACTGACTGTTACCCTGTAGAGCCAGAAGCATACAGGATAATAGGCATTGCCACATTAAACCCTGGATTTATGGCACCAGCAGCAAGGATACTATATAAGCATATATTAAAAGAATACCAGCAGGAAGAATTTAAATGAAATGTCCTGCTGGCATCCTGTATCTTTTTTATTGAAGGCTCAAATGTTATGGTACTTTTTCAATTTCCTGCCCATAATGATACAGATTAAACTTCCAGTTACACCAAGCATAAACACGGTCTTGCTCCGCATCTATAACTGGCACAAGAACCCACCCGGCAAGCTGGCTGGTACACCATAACACTGGTTCCCTGGACAAGACGTAACAATGCCAAGGATATATGAACTGCCTTTTGGATTAGAAAGTACATAACAAGGCAGAACTGCATTAAAAGCAGAAGCTGCCAGGTTAACACCTGACATAAATAATATCAGAGACATAATAAGTGGGTTTTCTTTTGCAAGCTTCAGTGCGCTTTCTCCTGTATTACTCTTATTTTCTGGAATATTAATAAAAAATAGTAATGCTGTAAATGCAACTATAAAGCTTCCAATATCAATAATTATTATACCATTAAGCCCTGCAAATGAGTACAGGGCTGTAGCCATCAAGGGGTTCAGTATGGACAACATTGATTTTGACAAAGAACGGAATCCGCTTGTTTTCTGGTAGTAACATTTTCTTTTCCTTTCGTGCTTTTTTGTTTGATTATATAATGAATAATTACATGGAGGTAAGGGATTTTTATGATTAATTGTTACTATTCACAGCTACGCTGTTCATAGTAACTAGCAGTGCTTTCAGCACTGGTTATGTACACATTTTGCACAAAAAATGTGCAAAATGGCACTGTAAAACTCGTATTTTTGACAAAAAAACGTGTCAAAAATCCTCGAATTTAATTGACTGTGAATAGTAACGATTAATTCAGGATAAATACCTTAAATTATCCAGATATTGAAATCATCCAGGATATATGTTAAAATCACAAAGATTTACCAGGGATATAGTAAAAATATAATTGGAATTATACCTATAGGAAGGAAGAGTGAAAATGAATAAAATACCATTTATAACAAAAGAACAAGTTGAGGAAATTGTTAAAACATATCCAACCCCTTTTCATATCTATGATGAAAAAGCTATCCGTGCAAATATACGTGCCCTTAAAGCTGCATTCGCATGGAATAAGGGTTTCCATGAATATTTTGCAGTAAAAGCAACTCCTAATCCATTTATTTTAAAAATTTTCCAGGAAGAAGGATGTGGCACAGACTGTTCTTCTCTTACAGAACTTATGATGTCAGAAGCATGTGGATTTAAAGGTTCTGATATTATGTTTTCATCAAATGTCACACCTGCCTGTGAGTATAAAAAAGCCAGGGAACTTGGTGCATATATAAACCTTGATGATATTACACATATAGACTTCTTAGAACAGGCAGCAGGAATACCAGATACAGTATTCTGCCGTTATAACCCAGGCGGTGTATTTAAAATGGGTACAGATATAATGGACAACCCAGGGGATGCCAAATATGGCATGACAAAGGAACAGCTTGTTGAAGCAATAACAAGGCTTAAGGCAAAGGGTGTCCAGAAGTTTGGAATACATTCATTCCTTGCAAGCAATACAGTAACTAATGAATATTATCCTGAACTTGCAGGAATACTGTTCAGGCTTGCTGTAGAAGTAAAAGAAAGGACAAATGCAGATATATCTTTTATTAACCTTTCAGGAGGTGTTGGCATACCTTATGAGCCAGGCAAAGAACCAAATGATATTGCCGTAATTGGTGAAGGTGTAAGAAAGAAGTTTGAAGAAATCCTTGTACCAGCAGGTCTTGGGGATGTGCGGGTATTTACAGAACTTGGGCGTTTTATGTGTGGGCCTTATGGTGGTCTTGTTACAAAGGCAATACATGAAAAACATATTTATAAAGAATATATTGGTGTAGATGCATGTGCGGTAAACCTTATGCGTCCGGCAATGTATGGGGCATACCACCATATAACAGTGCTTGGAAAGGAAAATGAACCATGTAACCACAAATATGATATAACAGGTTCGCTTTGTGAAAATAATGATAAATTTGCAATAGACAGGATGCTTCCAGAAATCCAGCCAGGGGATTATTTATTTATACATGATACAGGGGCACATGGATTTGCTATGGGTTATAATTATAATGGAAAACTTAAATCTGCAGAACTTCTTTTAAAAGAAGATGGAAGCATACAGATGATAAGAAGGGCAGAAACACCAGAAGATTATTTTGCAACTTTTGATTTTTGCGAAATTTTTAAAAACCACTAAAGTAAAGCAAAATACTACCGATAAATATTATGAAACATAAAAATTAAACTGCATATGCAGAACTGGTGCAGCCTGTTTAGCTTAACTTTATGCCTGCAAAGATAAAGCCAGGAAAAGATACAACAGGTGCATTAGTATTTGACGGCGGTGGCGGGCGGAGAAAAATCGGTATCCTCCCACTGTCATGGGGTCAAGCCATGTATTTAATTAAAATGCAGCCGCACTCCGTGAAATTACCGAGCGTGGATAGAAACAGGTGGTGGTTTTATGAGAATAGACGCTATTAATAAAGTTAACCAGTTATACCAGGCAACAAAGCCAAAGAAAGCTAAAGAAACCAGCAGCGCAGGTATCCAGGAAAAATATGAGGTTTCAAAGTCAGGCAAGGATTACCAGACAGCTAAAACAGCAATTAAAGCCTCACCTGATATAAGGGAAGACAAAGTTTCCAGGATAAAGGATGCACTTGCTACAGGCACATATAATGTATCTGCACAGGAGATAGCGGATAAAATGGTTAGCAGGTACTTTGATTCCATTTTATAAGTGAGGGCTTAGAATTGGCTAGTTTAATTGAAGAACTTATTAGCACGCTTAAAGCTGAAAGAGCAGTCTATGAAGAGCTTGTGCCAGTATCAGAACAGAAGACAAAGATACTGGTAAAAAATGACCTGGAAGAGTTAAAGAAAATAACTGCACAGGAACAGCTTTTAATAGACAGGGCGGGAGTTATTGGGCATAAAAGGGAAGAAGTTATTAAGAACATAGGAGTAGTTCTTAATAAGACACCAGAAGAACTTGACCTTACATCACTTACAAGGCTTATGGCAAAGCAGCCAGAAGAAAAGAAAACGCTTGCAGCCCTGCATGATTCGCTGCGGACTACTATGAGGCGTCTTGTGGAGGTTAATGAAAGAAATAAAGATTTAATTGAAAATTCCCTTGAAATGATAGAGTTTAATATGAACTTTATTCAAAGTACACGGATGTCACCAGGGAACAATAATTACAACCGCAATGCAACAAACAGTTACACTTCAGATTATGGAGGGCATGGGTTTGATGCAAAGCAGTAGTAATTATTTCCAGGTCTGGCATATATGCCGGCCTGGAGATTTTTAGTGTTTCCCTGGAGGCATCCGTTATTTTTGTTGGTTTTAATAACCCTGGATATTACAGGTGGAATAATATAGAGCAGTGGAGGATATAAGATGGGCAGTTTATTTACAAGTTTTGGTGTTGGCGTGCAGGGCATACATTCCTCACAGTCAGGGCTTAATACTACATCACATAACCTTGCAAATACAAAAACACCAGGATATACAAGACAGCAGAATATTAATGCTGATATGCCATACCAGACATATAAGGTTACAGGCAAACATACATCACAGATTGGAATGGGAACCAGGGTTGACACAATAAGACAGATACGTGACCAGTTCCTTGACAAAGAATACAGACTGGAATTTTCCAGGCAGTCATTCTATGATAAACTTGTTGAAACAGAAAACGAGATAGAAGATGTATTTGGTGAAATGGAAGGTGTGGAATTCCGTTATGCCCTTAATGAAATATGGGCACAGATAGAAACACTGTCCACAGACCCTGGAAGCATTGTGTACCGCAAGCTTTTTATTGCGGGGGCAGAAGCTTTTATAGACAAGGCAAATGATGTCTACAGGGAACTTACTAATTACCAGACAGGGCTTAATGAAGAAATATATAAGAATGTTGACAAAATCAATAAAATAGGCGAAGAAATTGCTAAATATAATTCGGTTATTACGGAAATGGAAGCATCAGGCACACAGAATGCAAACGATTACAGGGATATAAGAAATTCCCTTATGGATGAACTTTCAGGCCTTACATATTATTATTACCAGGAAGACGTAGATGGCAAGATGCAGATATATATAGATGGTGCGCCGCTTGTTATTGAGGGCAAGAGTTACCATATGCACTGTGAGGAGCTGTCAGAAGATACAGGCATGTATAAAGTAGTGTGGTCTGACAATGGCTTTGGTGATGTATATGACCTTGATACAGCATATTCTAATAAAGACAGGACAGATACAGGTTCTCTCTATGGGATACTTACAGCACGTGGAAAGAAATTTGCCAATTACACAGACCTTCCAGTAACGCCAAAAGAGCCGCAGGAAACGGATTACAGGGATGAGGACGGTGTATTTGACCAGGATGCATTTGATGAAGCATATGAAGCATATGAACTTGAATATGCGCAGTTTGAAAAAGATGTAAAAATATATAACAATACAACAGGCAATTCCATTCTTACTAAGATAGAAGCACAGTTTGACAGGTTTGTGCATGATATGGTTACAATGATTAATGATGTGCTCTGTCCGAATATTGAATTTGAAGCAGATGGTATTACAGGTACAGACATTAATGGCAAGGATATTACACTGGAAGATGGTACATATAAGATACTTGATGTTGTAAACAGCCCAACAGGCACGGATGATGATTTGACTATTGGCGAGGAGATGTTCAGAAGAAGGACTACAGACAGATACCAGGTTATAATACTTGATGCGCCATTGTACCGCAAGGATGCTGATGGTAATGACCTGCTTGACGAAGATGGCAATCCAGTACCAGCAACACTTGAGTATACCGACAGTGAAGGAAATACAAAGTATAAGCTTTTTGTATATAATGAGGAAGAAGAGGATGATATTTTCTCACAATATACAATAAGAAACCTTGAAATGAATGATAAGGTGCTTGCGAATTATTCACTTCTGCCAGTAAAAGTTAACCCACTTGCAGGCGGTACAGGAGCTTATGCACAAGATATGTTTACAGACCTTATAGCAAACTGGCAGAAAGAAACAATAGCGCTTGACCCTAACACACTTACTGTATATTCATATGACAGGTATTATGAAGAAATGATAGAAGGCCTTGGCACACAGGGCATGATATGGAATGGCATGCTTGAACGCCAGACAGGGCTTACAGATGAAGTTGAAGCAAAAAGGCAGCAGATATCAGGTGTTTCTACAGATGAAGAACTCGTATACCTTTTGCAGTACCAGCACGCATTTAATGCGGCATCAAGATATATTAATGCAATTGATGAGATGCTGCAGAACCTTATTGAAAGGCTGGCATAATAAATAATACATATACAGGATGCCTGTACCTGCGCCTGGATACAGGCAGGATTAAAATAACAAGCGCAGAAATGAGGTAAAGACATGCCATCAACATTTTTAGGATTAAGCATAGCGTCATCAGGAATGGCGGCATATAGGGCACATGCTAATGTAACAGCACATAATATATCAAATATTAAAACAGACAGTTATTCAAGGCAGTGGGCTGAACAGGCAGCTAAATGCCCTATTTCAACAAGTACATCTTTTGGAATGATAGGAACAGGTTCAGAAGCCATTTCCATTAATAGTACACGTGATGAGTATTATGATTATAAATTCCGTAAAAATAATGCAATGTTTGGTTATTACAGCACAGCAGAGTATTATATGAAGAGCCTGCAGGATTATTTATATGCCGCAGACAGCAAAAGCGGAGGGCTTTCAAACTCATTAAATAGCTTCTTTGACAGGCTTACAAGCCTTACAAGAAGACCGGCAGATACTACAATACGTACGGAAACCACAGGCTATGCAGATACGCTTGCAGAATATGCCAATGAAATGACAAGGAATTATAAACAGATGCAGGGTGAAATAAACCTGCAGATAAATACAACCGTAAACCAGATAAATGCCTATGCAGACCAGATAACATCACTTACAAAGCAGATAACATCACTTGAAGTATTTGGCAGCAGGGCAAATGATTTAAGAGACCAGAGGGCAAAGCTTATTGATGAGCTTTCGCTTCTTGCAGATGTTGATGTTGTAGAGAAGCCGCCTGCTGACGGCAATGGTATTTACCAGTATATGGTTTACCTTGGCGGTGGGGTGCTTGTAGATACTAATCTTTATAACCAGATAGAGATTAGGCCATCTGAAACACATGTAAACCAGAATGATATAGACGGGCTGTATACACTCTCATGGAGCAACGGGCAGAGGTTTAATGTGAGGAATACACAGCTTGGCGGACAGCTACAGGCATTATTTGAGTTAAGGGATGGCAATAATGGGGAAAACTTCCAGGCAGAGTTTGCAGGCTATGATGAAGGTGAAAATACATTTACAATTATAGCAGACACATCAAATGCCAGTTCTGCTTCAAACCTTGCCAAACTTAATATACCAGCGGCAGATGGCGTAATAACGGCTGGCGTTGTTGATTTTAAATATGATTCATTTAGTGTTGCAGTAGCAGCAGATGGGACATATACATACACATTTAAACTGACTAACCAGCTTTCTGACCAGGATATGGCATACTTGGACAGGGAACTGGCTGCGGCAGGTGACAATGGTGTTAATGCAAGTGTAGGTGATTCAATAGCTTACCGTGGTATTCCATACTATCTTGCACAGATAAATGAATTTACCAGGACTCTTTCTGCGACATTTAACCAGCAGCAGAACAGAGGTTACGACATGTATGGCAACAGAGGTGTTGACTTATTTGTAGCTAAGGATGCAACATCATCAAAGCAGATGGACATGACTGAATTTTTAAAGAACTCAAAAGATGGGTATTATTACCTTGATGGGGATAAAGTATTTACAGAAGATGCTTATGATGAATATATAGAAAAGAATTATGGGGATACTGGTTTATATGAGATAACAGAAAAGACTAATGAAGATGGTGATTCTGTTACGATAGGCAATATAACATATAACCATATGGTAATAACTAATAAAGAAACTGGCAAAGTAGTTGAAGAGGTATATAAGTCAACTGATGCAAATGGTGCAATATTTACATTTAATTCACTGGTAAATGAAGGTGAGAAAGCATCATATTATACTATGACTGGCAGTAATTTCTCTGCCAGCAGGGACATGGTAAAGGATGGAAGGCTTATAGCAGGCTCTGCAAGAGACCCTAAAGGCAATACTACAGGCTCAGTGGATGGCAGTGGTACTGAAGAAGCAGAAAACCTTTTACTTCTTGCAGGCCTCCAGAGTGATACATCAATGTTCAAGCAGGGTGACCCTGTAGCATTTTTACAGGTTTTAACAGGAACTATAGGTGTTGATTCCAAAAAGATGATTGACTGTGCCAAAAATGCACAAAATATTACAGAATCAGTTGACAACAGGAGACTGGCAGTTTCTGGCGTAGATGAGGATGAAGAAGGCCAGATGCTTATAGAAATACAGAACCTTTTAAATATACAATACAGGGTAGTTTCAGTAATGAACCAGGTATTAGATAAACTTATAAATGAAATGGGCTTATAATATTGGTAACAGTTCAGCCATCGTCAATATTATGTGGACATCATGCGTGCATGAATGGACACATAATGCAGACGATAAGCTTACGCCCATAAAGCATCAGACAGGAGCTGCTTTAGCAGCGGATAGCCTGCAATGCAGGCGGTCTGTGGCTTAGATAATGGGCATAGGCTGAACTGTTACTGGTAAAATGCAAAAACGGAGGTACAAGGCATGAGAGTAACCAATACCATGATTTCTAACAGTGCTAAAAACCATATATCCAATGCAAAGAATAAACTCTTGAAATATGGTGAACAGTATACTTCACAACAGAAAATACAGAGACCATCAGATGACCCTACTGTTGCAGTGCGCTCCCTTAAGTTAAGGACAACATACTCACAGGTTACACAGTATGTTGAGAAAAATGTACAGGATGCCCTTAACTGGATGGATATGACAGAAGGCGCATTAACCAACATAGGCAAGATGCTTACAACAATGAAAGGTTTTCTTGTACAGGGTAATGTTGATGAGATGGAAGCTGACCAGAGAAAGTCAGTAATACAGACCCTTAAGAAAAACGTAGAAGGAATATTCCAGAATGAGGCTAACACAGATTATTCAGGACGTTACCTGTTTACAGGATACCGTACAGATACACCGCTTTTATTTTCAGAAGTAACAGATAACCTGGAATATAAGATAACAGAAAAATTCACTTATGATTCTTTCAGAAATGTAACATCAGTTATAGGAGGCCCAAGTTACAACACAGATACTGGCACAGGCCAGGAATATGTTGACAGTGCTGCAACAACTACTACAGCATACCGCCTGCAGCTCGCATATAATAATTGTGCAACAGAAGTAAACTTTGAAACAGACATGGATGAAGCAATCCAGTTTACATTTACCAATAAAGAAGGCGAAGATGTAACAGACAGCATACTTACAGGTGGTTTAAGGATTGAACTTTCAACATCAAGTTCCACGGTACGCCAGGTTGCAGACGATGAAGTGCTTTATCTTTATGATACAGGTGAGGTGCTTGTAGGAAAGGACGTATTTAATGCAATACAAGAGAACCAGGCAACAGTTAATGTTAACTATCTGAAATCAGAATTTAAACAGTTTGACGTACGTCCTGAAATGTATTTTAAGGCGGAATGTTATAATACAGTTACAGAAAAATCAATTAAATACTCAGAGCCGGCAGACCAGACTATAAGATATGAAGTAAACTTTAACCAGACAATTAATGTAAATACACAGGCAAAGGATGCAATAAGCACAGATATATACCGTACTATTGAATATATAGAGCAGAATATACAATATCTGGATGAATCAGAAACTAAAATTGAAGAATGCGATAAGCTTATAAAAAATACTACTGATGAGGAAGAACTTGCAAAACTTAAATCTTTGAAAATTACACTTGAGGATGAGAGGCAGCTCCGTGTTAAAGTATTGTCAGAGTCTTTTGGCATAGGGCTTACAATGATAGATACTGTACAGGTCAAGCTTGACATTGCTGTAGCAGACCTTGGTGCTAAATATAACAGGACACAGCTTACATATGATAAATTATTAGATACAAGGCTTGATACAGAGGATAAGCTTTCCGAAAATGAGGGTGTAAGTTTACCAGATGTATTAATTAATATGACGCAGGCAAACAATTTATACCAGGCATCACTTTCAGCGACTTCAAAGATACTTGGCAATTCGCTCTTAAACTATATTTAAAACAAATTATGATGCCCCGTAATAAAAACGGGGCATTGTGGTTTTGAAACGGAGGCAGTAAATGAAGATTGATACAAAATATTTTGGAGAAATTGAAATAGGGGATGAGAAAATAATACACTTTGACAATGGCGTATTAGGCTTTGAGGATTATAAGGATTACACAATACTCTACGATATAGATTCAGAAAAAGAACCTTTTTTTTCATGGCTCCAGAGTGTAGAGGAAAAAGCGCTTGCCTTTCCTGTAGTTAATCCATTTAAGGTAGACAAAAATTACAACCCCCAGATAAATGAAGGAATGCTTAAGTCTATTGGTGAATGCCCTGATGAAGACCTTGTAGTATTTTTTATGGCTACAATTCCTGAAGATGTTAAAGAAACTTCTGTAAATATGAGAGCGCCTCTTATTATAAATTCCATTTCCAGAAAAGGCATACAGCTTATAACAGAGAGCCCAGAGTATGAGATTAAGCATAAGCTTATAATGCAGGAAAAAGAATAGATTGGAGGCGGTAACATGTTAGCTCTTGCACGTAAATTAAACCAGTCAATAGTTATAGGAAATAATATTGAAATCACACTTCTTGAAATAAAAGGAGACCAGATAAAATTAGGTATAAATGCACCAAAATCTGTTCCTATATACCGGAAGGAAATATATGAACAGATACAGGAAGAAAATAAAAAAGCAGCACAGGCAAAGATAGATATGGGTTCACTTAAAAATCTGTTTCCAGGAAATATTAAGTAATCCATAGAATATGCCGATATAGAGTAAAGATAAACTACTAAAAAGTTTAATAAAGGAGTAATAGTATCACACGGAGGTGGTAAAATGTCAATGAAAATTGAAAATTTAGAAATGCCGGTTAAAAGTGTACCAGATAAGGTTGTAACACCTGTGAAGGCAGCGCCAAAACCACAGAAAAGCATCATTGATAATGGAAAGGATTCTGATAGTATTGATGCTGCAGACGGGAATTTACCAGAATTAGAAAAAGGAAAAGCATTGTCAAAGGATACACTTGATTCTGCATTTGCTGGCATGAATTCAAAACTAAAAATGCAGCGTACACGTTGTGAATATGATTATGATGAGGCAACAAACAGGGTGTCAATAAAAGTATATGATGAAGATACGGATGAAGTTGTATTAGAAGCCCCTCCAGAAGAGGCAATAGAGGCGCTTAAGAAAACATTGGAGATGGCAGGAATCATAGTCGATGAGAAATTTTAAAAGATAGGAGTGGTCAGAATGCCAATAAGAATGACAGGTCTTAACTCAGGACTTGACACAGAGTCCATAATTGCAGCACTTATGTCTGCACAGCGTACCAAGCAGACAAAAGTGGAAAACAAAAGAACAAAACTGGAATGGAAAAAGGAACAATGGGCATCCTTAAATACAAAGATTTATAATTTCTATACAAATTCGCTTTCAAAGATGAGGATGGCATCTACTTATATGACAAAGGCTGCAACCTCATCCAATAACTCAAAAGTAACTGCGAAGGCTACAACAGCGGCTGCAACAGGTTCATATTCCGTTAAAGTAAAGCAGGTTGCATCTGCACAGAAGGTTACAAGTGGAAAGCTTAAGGGAGCAGCTCTCAGAGATGAAAAAGGAGAGTTAGTTAAGGATAGTAATGGCAATAAAATTTATGGAGATGTAACATCAAAAACCAAGCTGGTTGACCTTAAAGATGCAGCATTTGGAAATGGAACACAGATAACAGTTGCGGCAGGTGATAAGACCGTATTACTTGAAGTAGATGATAATACTACTGTTGGCGATTTTGTTGGGAAATTAAATAACGCAGGGCTTACTGCCTCATTTGATGAGAAACAGCAAAGGTTTTTTATAAGTTCGTCTAAGAGTGGTAAGGATAATCAGTTTACAATTACATCAGCTTCTATGACCACAGAACAGCAGAATGTTACAAAGGCATTAAAAGACCTTATAGGTTATGACAGTCTTTCAGCAGCTAATAAAAATACAGCAGACAATATAATGGCAGGACTGCAGGCTGGCAAGAGTGTAGATGATGTTATAGAAAAGCTTACAACACTTGCTAACGATTATTCAGATAAAAAAGCAAAAGAAAAAGCAACAGCATTATACACAGCTGAAGCAAAAGCATCTGTACTTAACAAGTTTGATGATGAAGTAAGGAAGTCACTTAAGAAAGACGCTGGTTATACTGTTACAGATGAAGATAAGATAAAATATTTAAAAGATAAAGGCTTTAAGTTAGATAAATCTGGTGGTAAAACTGATGCTCAAGCACTTGCGGAAGCAAAAGATAAGTATGCAGATAAAGAAGCAGAAAAGCTGGTTAAAAAAGATGATTACAAGGCTAAGATTGAGAATGCAGTTAGTAATGGTCTTACAGGAACTGATGTATATGCAGTTAGAAAAAGTCTTGGTTCCAGTGGTGTAACGCTTGGTCCAGATACAGATTATACTTTTGCCAGCCATATGGACAGAGTTTTAGATGTAAATCCCAAAATTGATGATGCTGCCAAAAAATACTATAATACAATGAAAGATTTCCAAAGTGATGATGGCAGTGGGGCAGCACTTACAGCCCTGGGATTAGGAAGGGTTACTGGTGACGAAGTTCATGAAAATACATCTGGTACAGGAATGGCAGTAATTGAGGCGGCTGATACAGAAATAGAATATAATGGTGTAACACTTACAAGTGATACTACTAATATAACAATAGCAGGGCTTGAACTTAATGTACTTTCCACTACTGGAGATGAAACAGTTAATATTTCAGTAACTAATGATACATCAGGTGTATATGATACAATTAAGGAATTTGTTTCTGAGTATAATGCTTTGCTTAAAGAAATGAATACATTGTATAATGCTGGTTCTGCTAAAGATTATGATGTGCTTTCAGATGAAGAAAAAGATGCAATGAGTGATTCAGAAGTTGAAAAGTGGGAAGGAAAGATTAAAGACTCGCTTTTAAGACGTGATTCAACACTTGGTGCAATTGTTTCGTCATTTAAAAATAGCATGATGAATGTGTATACAAGAGGAGATGGGAAAAAATATGCATTAAGTTCAATAGGTATTTCAACATCAAAGGACTATAAAGAAGGAGGGCTTCTTCATATACTAGGTGATGAAGACGATTCAGAATATGCAGATAAAACCAATCTGCTTAAAAAGATGTTAGATGAAGACCCTGATGCTGTAATAGGAGTTTTCACTAGTCTTACAGATACATTATATGCAGACTTACAAAAGAAAATGTCGGCTAACTCTATGAGCAGTGCATTGACATTTTATAATGATAAAGAAATGGCTTCACAGCTTTCAGATTACAAAGATGAGATATCAAAGTGGCAGAGCAGGCTTGATGAAATGGAAGATAAGTATTATAAGCAGTTTTCTGCAATGGAAACAGCTCTTGCTAATATCCAGTCACAGCAGAATTCATTGGCAAGTATGCTTGGTGGAGGAAACTAATAGCATTATTTATTACATAGCAGCTATCTGTTAAACTATGGGTAGTGCTGATATGGACGCAGGGGTGTTGTTTGTCAATATCCCTGCGCTGTAATTTTTACAAAGCATAACAAATACATGGAGGTTAGTTATGGCAAAATATAGTAATACAAATGCAGCAAATTTTTATAAACAGAACTCTATTAATACAGCATCACCTGCAAGGCTTACACTTATGCTTTATGATGGTGCTGTAAAATTTTGTAATATAGCACTTGAAGGTATGGATGAGAATGATATTACAAAGACAAACAATAATATAATCAAGGCTGAAAAAATTATAGTAGAGCTGCGTGCCACACTTGATATGAAATATCCAGTAGCAAATGAATTTGACAAGGTGTATGATTATATATACAGAAGACTTGTAGAAGCTAATATTAAAAAAGAAAAAGAGATATTAGAAGAGGCTCTTAGGCATATTAAAACTATGCGTGATACATGGAAAGAAGTAATGAGAATTAATAATGTAACCTAAAAAACAAAAATATATAAGGAATGGGGTAAATTATGGATAATATTAATACATATATATCAGTATTGCATGGTTCACTCCGTAAAAAGCTTGAACTAATAAAGGAACTTTTAGAACTTACAAAAGAACAAAGCATGATATTAAGTAAAGAGGATATAGATGCAGACCATTTTGAAAGAGTAGTAGAAAAAAAAGAAATAAAAATTAATGAGGTGCTTGATATAGACAAAGGCTTCCAGTCGCTTTTTGATAAAGTAAGCGGCATTATAAAAGATAATCCACAGCCATACAGGCAGCAAATACTGGAAATGCAAAATTTTATCAGGGCTATTACTGATATGGGAGTTGAAATTGAAAATCTGGAATACAAGAATAGAGAGAAGTTTAAAAATTTGATACTATTAAAGAGAAATAGTATTAAAGATTTTAAAGTAAGTAATAAGACGGCAGTATCATATTACAAAAATATGTCTAACCAGCATAGGGAATGGCAGTCATATTTTGTAGACAGCCGTAAATAACTGTCAGAATAGTTTTTTTAAAAATAATAATAAAAAAAATTATAAAGATACTAAAGTTTTTTATCCACTGTCCGATATATATAACAGGTAAAGTAATACATACCAGTTCTTTAAAAGGACATCTGCTTTGTATTGATGTGTACGGACTGATATAACAGGGCAGGAGTAATATTAATCACTAATCTCATGGATGAGATTAAAATTTCAAGGAGGAATTAAATATGATAGTACAGCATAATATGACAGCGTTAAACGCTAACAGGCAGTTAGGTATTACAAATTCAAGTCTTGCAAAAAGAACAGAGAAGTTATCTTCAGGATACAGGGTAAACCGTTCAGCTGATGATGCAGCAGGTCTTTCTATCAGTGAGAAGATGAGAGGCCAGATCAGGGGTCTTAACCAGGCTTCACGTAATGCACAGGATGGTATTTCTCTTATCCAGACAGCTGAAGGTGCTATGAATGAAATTCATTCAGTACTTCAGAGGATGAGAGAACTTACAGTACAGGCTTCTAATGACACATATGTTACAGCAGACCGTCTGGCTATTTCAAAAGAAGTAACAGCTTTACAGTCAGAAATTACACGTATTGCAACACAGACAGAGTTCAACAATATGAAGCTTCTTGATGGTACTTTCACTGATAAGGTGCTTCAGGTTGGTGCTAATACAGCTCAGGTAATTGGTTTCAGTATTGGCCAGATGGATGCAGAGACACTTGGTGTTGCTGAAGTTGCTGGTGAAATCGAGGGCAATGCTGGTGGCAGTGGTAATGATATTACACCACAGATTGAAATTGTAAATGCTGCAATTACAACAGTTTCAACAGAAAGGTCTGCTCTTGGTGCTTTACAGAACAGGTTAGACCATACAGTTGCTAATGCTGATAATATGGCTGAGAATTTACAGTCATCAGAGAGCAAAATCCGTGATGCTAACCTTGCTGATGAAATGGTATCATATTCTGCTTCATCTATTTTACAGCAGGCAGGTCAGTCTATGCTTGCTCAGGCAAACCAGGCTACACAGGGTATACTTTCATTACTTGGTTAATTATAATAAGTTTATTATTATATCGGATGGGGCTGGCCATAAGGCCAGTTCCATCTTTTGTTTTTAATAATATTAGTAAGGGAGCGGAATATGAACCAGCAAAAGGATAAAATTGAAAAATCAGTTAAAGAGATAGAAGAGGTTATAGAACTTTTTTACCAGCAGAAATTACAGGAGGCATTATCCAGATTTGAGATTGCAATTGGCAATATGATTACAGCAATAGATGTACTTTTTACATATAGAGCAGAACACGAGGGATTTAATCTGGACGAAGAGAGGCTTACCAGAATTTTAAAAGATGCCATGGGAGCTTTGCAAAACAGGGATACAGTATTACTTGCAGATATATTGCAATATGATTATCTGGAATATATGAATGAACTTTTAGAAAATATGGAATAATATAAAGTCTGGTAAGGGAGGTTCTAAATATGACATTTTTGGAGCAAAATGTATCTGTAATAAAAAAATTAAGACCAGATTTATATATTGGATTACAAAATATACTTAAAGAAAAACATATATTTAATAATATAAAAGAAGTTAATACAAGAGATGGGAATAAAGCCCTTATAATAGAAAAAAATAATAAAGAATTTAGGATGAACAGTTTATATAAGCCATTAAATGAAGCAGGGAAGTGGGCAGACCAATATGAATTTCATAATAATAATACTTTGGTTATTATGTTTGGACTGGGAAATGGTTTGTTTGTAAGAGAGATGTTAAAAAGACTTCAAAAGGATGCGAAAGTTTATCTTTATGAACCTGGTGTAGATGTATTTTTGTATGTTTTACATTATGTTGATATTGTAGATATTATACAAGATAAGAGGGTTTGTTTTTTTATTAATGGTATAAATGATAAAGAATTTGATATTTTATTAAAGGAAGATATAAATATAGTGACACTGTCTGTCCAGATAGTGTGTAACCATCCTGTTTATGATAATGTGTTTAGTGATGAGTTTAATAGTTTTTTAACAGTTATAAGTAATGCTAATAAAATAGCTAAGGTAAATAATGATACTGAAAAATATATGTCAAGTACTCTTGTTAATAATATTATTAGGAATATAATATATATAAGAAAAAGCAATTATATTTCAGAATTTATAGGGAAAATACCTGAAGATGTTCCAGCAATAATAGTGGCGGCTGGACCTTCTCTTGATAAAAATATAGATGAACTTAAAAAAGCTGAAGGAAAAGCATTTATATTAGCGACAGATACTTCGGTGAAATATCTTCTTAGCCATGGTATTAATATTGATGCGGTTATTACACTTGACCCTAAAAAGTCAATGAAACATTTTGAGGATGTTAGATGTTATAACATTCCTTTGTTTTGTGTATTAGAGGCAAAAAATGAATTTATGGATAAACATAAAGGACGTAAGATATGGTTCAGGGGTTCTGTATATATGTATGACTTATATAGTAAATTTAATAAGAAATTTCCAGATTATAATAGTGGCGGTTCTGTTGCTACAGCAGCATTTTCTACATGTGTTTTTATGAAATTTAAAAATATTATTTTTGTAGGACAGGACCTGGCATATAATGGAGAAGTAACGCATGCTGGTGGGATTGTGAAGGATATATTATCTGGTATAGGTAATAAAAAACTTGTCCAAGGTATAGATGGGGAAAAAATTTGGACACGTTATGACTGGCTTATATATCTTGAGTGGTTTGAAGAATTTATAAAAAAGTCAAAAGAATTAAATGTAATAGATGCAACAGAAGGAGGGGCACTTATTCATGGCACCAAAGTTATGAGACTTTGTGATGCAATTAATGAATATTGTAAAGAAGAATTTTCGTTTAATAAATTGTTGGAAAAAACACCATTTACATTTTCTGATAATGAATATAATAAGGTGGCAGTTAAAATTCTAAACCTTGGCAAGGAATTTGTAAATATTAAACAAAAGGCAATTGAGGGTATTGAAATAGCAGAGAGGCTGCTTAATAGTTTTAACAATTTGTCTGGCAATAATAAGGATTTAAAAAATTTTGACAAGATAAATAAGTTTATTACTAGACAGGATGCATATAGTATTCTTGATGTATATATAACAAATATTATTTCAGACGATATACAGATGGTTAATAAATCTTCAGAAGATAGTGGTGACAGCATTAAAAAAAAGATGAGAATTGCAATTATATTATATAGGGCACTGATTAAGTCGGTAGATGAACTTATGCCAGTACTTAATGAAACATTAAAGAAAATATCATTTAAGACAGATGGGGATATGTTATGAAAATATTATTTGAAGAGATAAAGGAAATGTTACATCTTGTAACACAGGCAATTTATTTTTATAGAAAGCAGAATTATATTAAGGGAAATATATATACTGTTGAATTAGTTAAACATGGAGAGGATTTCTTTGATTATGCAATAAAAATAGAATTTAATGAAAGTGTAGAACTTTTGTTTCCTATTTGGAAAGAGCTGCTTGGAGCTTCTGAGAGTGGTAATGAAATTTATCTTGCTGATATATATGAAAGCAGGCTTATGCCTGCTCTTTTTGAAATCCAGGATTATATTATTAATAGACTGGATGGTGAACCATTACTTTATTGGAATGATAATATGAGCCTTATTAAGGATAAAGACATTGTGCTTTATAATATTCTTGAAAAAGCTAAAGAAAGTAAGAAGAGGGAATATGTTTTTAGCTGGTCATGTACTGGTGATGCAGTTTTATCTGTTATGACAGAACATTATGGACAAGTTCCTCTTTCTTCTTCCATTAATCCCTGGCATGAAGCTGTAATATATGGAGATAATTTAAGTAATATACAAACGGGCAGTTGTATAATAATAGGTCTTGGAATGGGCTGTCATGTAAATTATATAGTTTCTTCATCATATTTTAAAAATATAATAATACTTGAAAATGATTTAGAACAGCTTAGAATATGCATGATGTATACTAATATGAAAAATATTCTTTCAGATGACAGGGTAAAAATAGTATTATGTAATAAAGCTGGAGATTATTCTAAGTGGTTAAATGGGGCAATAGAAGGTGAAGATATAATATATAAGATATGGTATCCATCAATTAAGACTATAGAAGAGGATGCAATACGTGAACTGCTTGAAAACTATTGGGTGAATACAAATTCTGCTGATTATTTTGGGAATACACTTCTCTATAATTTTGAAAATAACCAAAAGCTTAATGACGAACCAGTAGATGTTATTAAAAATAAGTTTAAAAACAAAGATGTAGTACTTGTAGCAGCAGGTCCTTCACTAGATAATAACCTTGATAATCTGAGGAAAGTTTTAAACAGGGATAATATTGTAATTGTATGTGTAGGAAAGATTGCTAAAAAGCTTATTTCTGAAAATATAGTACCAGATTATATTATAGCTATTGATGGGAAAAAGGGTACAAGATGGCAGACTGAGGGAATAGAGAATTGCGGAGTTCCATTAATATATCTTTCTACAGCAGCGCATAATTTAGTGTCAGAATATAATGAGAAAAGATATATAGCATATCAGGAAGGTATTGAACCATCAAAAGAGTATGCAGAAAAAAATAATCTTATAATTTATCAAAGTGGTGGTTCAGTTGCAACATTTGCTATAGATATGTTGATACAAATGAAAAGTAGACGTATAATCTGTGTTGGTCTTGATATGGGATATATTGGTGATAATACGCATGCAGGAGGAATAGGCAAAAAGTTAGAGAATAAAAAAAGTTTGCGTAAAGTAGAATCTGTACTGGGGGGAATGGTTTATACAAGTAAAACACTTGATATATATAGAAGATGGATTGAAAGAAGAATAGAGAATGTTAATGATATAGAGTTTATAAATGCATCAGGTGGTGCAAGGATAAGTGGCATGAAAGAAAAAAGCCTTAAACAAATAATAGTAGATTATTGTTGCCAGGATAAATAATATATTGATATTTGGAGGGATTATTTTTGGAAAAAGAAATTTACTATAATAAGACAATATATTGTTATGTGGAAGAACAAGGAGAAAGGTTAAATGAGTTTATATTAAAATATAATAATGAGAGCATAATACATATTATACCATCTATAATTGAGAGTTGTGATAAAAAGTTATTATATTGTCTGTGTGATATAATAACAAATTATGTTAAAGATGATAAAAATGCAGATACAAGATATACATTTGTAACAGATGTAAGAAGACTATATAATATTGTAGAAAGATTTTATAATACACTTTTTGAGGAAATTATATATATTGAGCAGGACAATAAAAAAGAATTTGACAATGAAATTGAAATAGAAGAACTAATTAAATATTTTTTAAATATTCAAAGAAGTTTTCTTAATACTTCATTTATGCGGAAATTATGGAATTTAAAAAATAGCATTAACAAAAATGAATTTATGAAATTTTTATATGGACTTAGAGGGGTTGGAATAGAAAAGGAGGATTGTTTAAAAAGATTATGGCATTGTTTTTGCAATATTTTGTTATACGAATTTGATTATAGTAAATTTCAAAATAAAAGTATTATCTATAAATTGTCTATATATTCAATTCTTATGGCATTGGATAAAAATGCGGATTATACTAATAAGTACCTATCAGAAGTTTTGGAAAATAATGAAATTAATGCAGAAAATATGTATTTTATATATCACCAGTTTAAACGTATGTCCTTTACAAGACAGGCTATAATGGATAAACAATCAGTAGTTTTGCTTAATAAACTTTATGATAAATGTTATAACAATTTTATGGACAATCTAAAGGAATATATCCATAAAATACCATTAGAAAAAAGAGATAAAAATGCAGTTATGATAATAGCAGTACAGTTTTTAGATAATACACATGCACCAACTAAAACAGTTATTGAGAGAATAAAAATATTGAGCATGTCAGGCAAAAAAGTGATTCTTGTAAATACTGCTGAAATTTGTTTAATGAACGGATATCTTCCAGTATATATGATAGAAGGTGCAAGTTATTTTGAAAAATATGAAGATATTAATAAAATAGAAATTGAAAAATATATAATACCATTTTTACAGATACCAAAAAAATTACCATTACCAGATAAGATACAAATGCTTGTTGAATTTATTACTAAAGTAAAACCTTATTATATATTGTCAGTAGGAAATGGAAGTATGTTAGCTGATTTATGTGGTAATATAATTCCATGTGCCTCAATGTCAGTTGTATTTTCATCTGTTCCAAAGACTAAAAATAAAATGAAAATACTTGGAAGAAAACTTAAAGAAGAAGAAAAAGAACTTTATATAGGTGATGATGTTATAGAAAGCAGGTTTACTTTTGAATTAAAGCCACAAAAAGAATATTATTTAAGGAAAGATAAGGAATTACCAGGAGATAGATTTATACTTGTAGTTGTTGGAACACGTCTGGAATTTGAGATAGACAGTAATTTTATGACTATGCTTTCAGATGTATGCAGCAAAGGCTGTTATGTTGTATTTGCAGGAATTATGGATAATTACAGCAGTTTAATGGAAGAATATCCTGTGGTATCTGATAATTCGTCCTTTATAGGGTATTGTGATGATATACTTGCCCTTATGGAAATCTGTGATTTATATGTAAATCCTGACAGGCTCGGAGGTGGTTTTTCTGTTATAGAGGCATTTGCAAAAGGAAAGCCAGGTGTTTATCTAAACAGGGGTGATGTTTATACTGCTGGTGGTGAAAATTTTGTAGTTGGCAGCTTTGATAAAATGGCAGAACAAATTTTAAAATATAAAGATAATAAGGAATATTATAATACTATGTCAAGACTTGCAAAGGAGAGGGCAAAACTTATGACATCTTCTAAAGAAGCAATAGAGGATATTGACCGGCGAATTTGCCAGAGAGTAGAAGAGTATTATTGGTAATATAAGAGAAGTTATAAGGAGAAAACATATGGGTGAAGTGCTTGCAATTATACCTGCACGCAGTGGTTCTAAAAGTGTTAAAGATAAAAACATAAGGTTAATAAATGGAAAGCCAATGATTGCATATTCTATTATACATGCATTACAGGCAGAATGTATAGACCGGGTTATCGTAAGCACGGACAGCAGCCAGTATGCAGAAATAGCCAGGGAATATGGAGCGGAAATCCCATTTTTAAGGCCAGCGGAATATGCAACTGATACAGCACTGGATATAGATGTATTCAGACATGCTTTAAAGTATCTGGAAGAAAAGGAAGGATACCATCCAGAGCTGATAGTCCAGCTACGCCCGACATATCCTGTACGCAGGATTAGCGATATTGAAAATATGGTCCGATATATGAAAGATAACCCGGATACAGACTCTATGCGGTGCATTGCGCCAGCAAAGGAGATTGCATATAAAATGTGGTTTAAAGACAGTAATAATTTATTAACACCTGTTATGACAGATATTCCAGAGTGCTATAATATGCCACGCCAGCAGCTCCCAAAGATTTATTACCAGAATGCATGTATAGATGTTATAAGGGCAGAGGTTATTTTAAAACAAAATTCAATGTCAGGTAAAATAATAGCTGGTTATGAAATGGATGAGAATTTTGATATTGATACAGAGGAAGAATTTCTGGCTGCTGAAAAATATATAAAAGAACATGGCATGTGACAATGGATATATTGAAGTAATTATATATTAAAGAAAGCAATGTTTATATACAATATGGTTTAGGAATTTCGTTACTATTCAGCCTTACGGCTTCATAGTAACAAATCAGTGCTTTCAGCACTGGTTATGTACACATTTTGCACAAAAAATGTGCAAAATGGCACTGCAAAACTCATATTTTTGACGAAAAACTTGTCAAAAATCCTCGAATTTTACTGAAGGCTGAACTGTTACGGAATTTCCTGGTATCAGGTTTTTATTTAATGCAGAGCGGGCTGGAATATGGTAGAATAAAAAATATACACTTTACATATCATGGAGGAAATAGTAAATGAGCAGGATATTTGATGATTTATTTATATTTGAGATGGCAAACAGCCACCAGGGGGATGTGGAACATGGCAAGGATATAATCCATGAAATGAGTAAAATTGCAAGAAAGCATAATATAAAAGCGGCTGTTAAACTGCAGTACCGTAACCTTGATAATTTTATCCATCCTGATTATAAGGGCAGGAGTGATGTAAAACATATACCAAGGTTTGAGAGCACAAGACTTACATATGACCAGTTCAGTGAACTTGTTGCAGAGATACGCAATGAAGGAATGATTGCAATGAGTACCCCTTTTGATGAGGATGGTGTAGACTGGTGCATGGACCAGGGACTTGATATTATTAAAATTGCAAGCTGTAGTTCACTTGACTGGCCGCTGCTTGAAAAGGCAGCTTCAACCCATAAACCTTTAATTATTTCGGTTGGAGGCAGGACAATATCAGATATTGACAAGCTATATAATTATTTTACACATAGAAAATGTGAATTTGCATTTATGCATTGCATTGCTGAATATCCAGCGCCTCTTGAAAGGCTGCAGTTAGATTTTATTGATAAATTAAGACGCCGTTATCCTCATAATGCCATAGGTTATTCAGGGCATGAAGACCCTGATAACAATATTATTCCAATGATGGCAATAGCGAAGGGTGCAAAACTTCTTGAGCGCCATGTTGGGCTTCCTACAGAAACAATTAAGCTTAATGCTTATTCAATGACACCAGAACAGGCTGGCAGATGGGTCAGTGCAGTTCTTGAAGCAAAAGAAATATGCAGCATGAAAAAAGAAACAGAACGTTATATAAGCCAGGAAGAAATTGATTCTTTAAATTCCCTTATGAGGGGAGTTTATCTTAAGCATGATGTAGAAGAAGGACAGGAGCTTAAAAGGGAAGACGTGTTTTTTGCAATGCCAAACCATGACCGCCAGATGACAAGTGGTGAATTTTATGAAGGTGTTGTGGCAAGCAGGGCATATAAGGAAAATGAAGAACTGCATGAAAGAAGGCCTGTAACTGATACTAACCTTGCAAGAAGCGTAATACATGATGTTAAGGGTATGCTTTATGAAGCAAATATTTACCTTGGAGACAATTTTGAGGCAGAACTTTCACACCACTATGGAATGAAACATTTCAGGCAGTTTGGAGCTGTTATAATAAGTATTGTAAACCGTGAATACTGCAAGAAGCTTATAGCAGTCCTGCCAGGGCAGAAGCATCCTGTACATATGCATAAAGTAAAAGAGGAAACATTCCAGCTTCTTTATGGTGATTTACAGGTTGAAATAGATGGAAAAGTTTTTGATTTAAAGCCAGGTGATATACAGACAGTTATGCGTGGTGAGAAACATGCATTTACATCAAGAACAGGAGCTGTATTTGAAGAAATTTCAACAACACATGTAAAGAATGATTCATACTATGATGACCCACAGATAGACAAGCTTGATTTAATGGACAGGAAAACAAAGGTTTACAAGTGGTAGGTAATAAAACAAAGTAATATTTATTAAATAAAGGTATATGAAATAATTAATTTCATATACCTTTATTGATATACATATATATGGAATAGCTGCTTTACAGGTTTTAAGAATACTTTACAGTATACATTCTGATATAAAATTTAACTAAGATAATATTTGCAAAAAATACAGATATAAATTGAAATTTAGTATTGATTTTTATGTAGAATATATTTATAATATATGTTAATAAGGAAGCTGGACATTCATTGCATGGTGCGGTTGATACATTTATATAATTAATATAATAATTATGGTATTTTGAAAGGAGAAAGATTTATGGCTAGACAGAGGACAGGCAATTCGAACCTGACCAAGCGTGATTTAGAGGTTATGACTATATTGTGGTCTGGTGAAGGCTCTAAGACAGCATCATTAATTGTAAAGGATAATCCGGAGCTTACTATGAATACAGTACAGGCTGTACTTAGGAAGCTTTTAAAAGACAAGTTAATTAAAGTTGCTGATATTGTATACAGCGGCACAGTATTAACACGCAGTTACGAACCAATGGTTTCACAGGAGAAATTCTGGATCCAGAAACTCGTTGCAGATTACCAGGAAATTAGTAACAAGGTTTCAAAGGCTGATATTATAGCTGCACTTTTGGACACCAGCAAGAATACAGAAAAGATTAAAGAAGATATTTTAGAAATAGATTCTGTACTGGACGGTTACAAGAAGAAATATTTGTAATATACAATTTCAGAAGGATGATGCTACATATGCTAAATTTTAGCTTTGCCAGCGTAATGATGGCAATAGTTACAAGTAATTTATTTATAATTGTTTTAACCATTATTTTTATAAACCAGTCTGTTATGCGTGAATTTGGTTTTTCACTACTGGGGATGTTATGTACACTTGTTTTTATACGTATGCTGTTTCCATTTGAATTTGCACATATGACCCAAAATATCAACCTTCCAAAGGCAGTTTCGAGGGGATTGTCTTTTATACGGCATCCAAGGATTCCGATATTAGGGTATAGCTGTTCATTTTGGGATATTTTTGTAATAATATGGGGCATTGGTTTTGTAGCCCTGTTTTTCCGGTATATATCTTCAATAAGAGATACATATAATTTTATTTCTGCATACGGTGTTGATGTAACGGACAGTCCTGGATACAAATCAGCTCTTTGTAAAACAGATGCTAATAAAAAACTGCGGGACAAAATAACCATATTACAGCTTCCGTTAATACACAGCCCTGCGGTATTCAGATACCACATGCATTATTATATATTAATGCCAGACGGGCTTTCTATGGGTGAAGAGGAGCAGGAGTTTATTTTCAAACATGAAGTTTCACATATACTGCATCATGATATAACACTGAAATTTTCCTTACAGTTAATATGTTTATTTTACTGGTGGAATCCCTTTTGCTATATACTGAAAAAGCGCAGCAGCCTGCTTTTTGAATTACGGGTTGATTCTTCAGTTATTTTACAAGACAGTGAGCAGCTTAAGAAATATGTAGAATGTCTTGTTAAAGTGTCAAAGCATAGTATTTCTGGAAACAGTGGGATAAATATGCCATCAGCAATTAAATTTTCCCTGAAGATGGAGTCTGATACTTTTATAAGGGTTTGTTGTCTTTTAGAAAATAAAAAGACAAAGAATAAAATACTTGCAAGGATAATATCATTGCCATTATGTATTATTTATATACTTTCATTTGTATTTATTTTTGAAGGCTATTATATCGGCCCGGAATATATACAGGATAACCAGGAAGTGACTTCAGAAAATACATATATCGTTAAAAACAAAGATAATACATATGATATTTATTTCTATGGCAGACACATTGATACAGCCAGTTCCCTGGAAAATTATCCAGATGACTGTAAAATATATTTATCATTAAAGGAGGCAAAGAAAAATGAGGAAAACTAAACTTTTTCTGGCTTGTGCTGCAACATTGTCAATAATGTCTTTTGCTGTATCCGCCAGTGCAGGTGCACAGGAGGCATACCAGGGCGATACATATGGGACAGAAGCAGCATATGGCGGCAACACAGCGGAGGTGCGCAAAGCTAACATATACTGGCGTTATAAGTTCAAGAATGGAAAAGTATATAAGCGTCTTTTTGACTATGACAAAAATATGTGGATTGGCGACTGGATTCTTTGTAAATAATTACAGGCCAGAAAATGTTGTTGGTTACTATGGAACGGTAAAGCCGTAAGTAGTAAAAAATGCCTATGGTTATTATAATAACCATGGGCATTTTACATTAATGATAGTTATAAGAATTTCCTATTCGATATGGAACCGGCTAATCAGGCTGTTAAGTGTTCTTGCCTGGCTGGAAAGTTCATTAGAAACTGCTGCGCTTTCATTGGCAGCAGTAGAATTTTCCTGTATAACTTTAGAGACTTCTTTTATTCTGTTTTCTACAGAAACAATCATTTCTGACTGCTGGACACTGGCAAACGCAATTTTGTCCATAAGTACTTTAACAGACTGGATGCATTCATTAACAACTTGCATTGCAGAGATTGCAAGGCTTGAATATTCAGTGCCTGTTTTAGCATCATCAACAGAGCGGTTTATTAAAACAGTCGTATCTTTTGCTGCTTCTGCAGATTTTGAAGCAAGATTCCCTACTTCGCCAGATACAACAGAAAACCCTTTTCCGGCTTCACCGGCCCGGGCAGCTTCAATTGAGGCATTCAGCGCAAGGATATTTGTCTGCAGTGCAATATCTTCAATTGTTTTTATAATACTGCTAATTTGTGCTGAGGACTGGTTAATATTCCTTGTGGCATCAGCAAGCTGTTCCATTTTAGTATCAGCTTCTGCTGCATAGCCTGTGGCTTTATCGACCAGGCTGCTGGCATTGCGGCACTTGGTTGTGCTGTTCTGTATTTGTGCAGTTATATCAGTTATATTAGAAACAAGCCCGTCAATAGAAGCTTTTTGCTGCATTGTGCCATTGGACAGTGCCTGTGCCCCTGCTGATACCTGGTTTGCCCCGTTGTCTACCTGGCTGGCAATATGGGAAATGTCTTTCATTACATCCATAAGGTTTGCCCGGATGCTTTTAAGGCTTCCTGACAGGACTTTAAAATCACCAATATAATAGTTTTCATTTTTAACAACATCAACAGCAATATTTCCATTTGCCATTTCACCTAAAATCCTTCCAACATCCTCAATTGTCTTACTAAGATATCCACATACATTATTTATTGTACCGGCAATCATGCCGATTTCATCTTTCCTGCCATAAAATGATGCCAGCTCCTGTCCGGCTGAAAGTTCCAGGTTGCCAAGACGGTGTATAGCTCTTTCTATAAGCATAAGCTCTTTGCTTTCACGGTGCAGGCTGGCAAGTATGGCAAGAATAATAACTGCTGTCACTGCTGCACATAAAATACCTATGGTAAAACGTACTGTCCTTGTTTTTCCATATACTTCTTCTTCATTGTCACGTACCATAAAGACCCAGTTCCTGTCTTTCAGATATTTGTAGACAACAAGCTGGTCTGTGCCGTTTTTATCCTTGTATAGATATATATCCGCTTTTGGGCTTCCATCTGCTTTAATCCTGCGCAAGATTTCTTTGTAACCATTGTCATCTGTTTCTGTATTTAGCAGGGTTTCATCCTGGTTGTACAGGTATTTGCCAGTTTCAACATTTAAAAATACATATTCATTATTAGGAAGGCCGTTAATGTCCAGTCCAAGCAATACATCCATTAAATGGCTGGCATAGACCCCGGCGCCAACATAACCAATGCATGTATTACCACTGAAAATAGGATAATACATAGAGATAATCATGCTTCCAGTTCCAGGGGATTTCATAATCCCAAGGTTAGTAAGCTGCTGCTTTGTAAGTACTGTATTGCGGAATTCATCAAGTGACTGGCCCTGGCGGGTTGTTATACCTATAGCTTCCTTTGAAGTATGTGTCAGTATATATGTATCAGGAGTCCCAATATATAACCCCTCAAATATTCCCTTGACAGCAGCAAATTCTTCTGTATATTTCTGTCCTCTTTTTAGCAACGCAGGGTTTTCTGGATGCGCAAGAAGGCTTCTTACTTCATTGGATAATGAAAAGGCAGTTATGTATTCTTCCGCTGAAGATACATAGTCATTTATAATTGAAGCCCTGGATTCTGCAGCATCAACCATCTGGTTAGTAATATCTTTCTCAACCATAGAAGCAACACGGTTTGATACAGTGAACCATAGAAGCAGCATGCCTGTAACAGTGATTGCTGTAGTAATAATTCCGATGCGGATAGCTAATTTCCGGTTTATAAGAAATTTCATAAAAATCCCCCCTGTTCCCCTTGGTGGCTCATAAATCTGGGCTTTTTTTACAAATAATTTTAACATTGTATACTATGTTTTTCAAGTATGAGACACAAAGAAAACAAATGTTATATTACTGCCCACATCCGGAATTGTTACTTTTTTTACATCTAGTTCATAAAATATTCATAAATTTATGTTACATTTATACTAAAATTGATATTAAGTTTTATGAAAATTGTTTAATTTTATAGCGTTTTACAAGAAAAGATATCATAAATGTTGTAAAGGAAATATAAATTTATGGGTAAGTTAAGAAAGCAGCCAGCGTATGCAAGGGTACATGAAGAGGAAAAATATAAGTTTATTAAAGAGCAGATACGGCCACAGAGAAAGAGGTATATAATATATTTTACAAGGAAAATACTGGAAACTGCTGTTTCGGCCGTTATATTTGGTGGCGTTGCAGGATGTGTTTTCTGGAATGTCAATAACAGGCTTGGAGGTGGCCAGTCTGTACAGGAGAGGGGGATTACATCTGTAGAATATCCTGTTTCAGCCCAGGAAAAGCAGGCAAACACAGCAGCGCCTGCAAACAATAATACAAGTACAAATGCTGAAGCCAATGATAACGATGATTTAACCATTTTGGATGAGAAGAATAAGGCATCAAAAAAGCTTTCAGCAGTTGGTGATAAATTTGCTGCTTCACTTGTAAGCCTTGTTAATAAGAAGGACAAAACTGTATGGCCTGATGAGGATAAAAATAATACAGGAGCAGTAAGCGGCATGGTTTTAAAGGAGACAGCCAGGTATTATTATATACTGGCATCAGGCGGCATGGCAGGGCCAGGATTTATTGATGTGGAATTTGAAGACGGAGAAATGGTAAAAGCAGGTTATGTTTCCTCTGACAGCAGCACAGGCTTGTCTGTATTTTGTATTGAGAAAAAAGATGTCAGTGAAAAAAGGCGGAGCAAAATTGCAATACCTGAATTTGGAAGCACAATTAGTATCCCTACAGGTTCTAATATAATAATTACAGGTGCGCCCAACGGGATTATGTACTCTGTAATGACAGGAAATATTATAAAAGCAGATATTGAAATTCCTGTAACAGATAATATAATTTCGCTGTTTGCAACAGATATATTGTACACAAGCAGTGCTAATGGGGTTGTGCTTAATACAAAAGGAAGGGTTATCGGTTTTGTAACAAATTCATATGAGAAGGCAACTGGCAGCAATAATATTGGATTTATTGGCATATCAAGTGTACTTGGGATTATAAACAGCATGGTAAAGGGTGAAAGTATACCATACCTTGGAATATCAGGTTATGATGTAGATAAAAATACTGCTGCTGCCCATAATATTTCTGAAGGTGTTTACCTTACTTCTGTATATTCCGGTTCGCCAGCGTATTCTGGTGGGATAAGGGTAGCAGACGTTATTACGCAGATAGATGACAGGGATGTTGTGTCCCTGTCAGTGCTGCATAATATTTTGAAAGACCATGATACAGGAGACAGCATAAGTGTAACTGTTTCCCGCAAGTCTGGCAAAAAGAATAACCATAAGAAATTAACAGTCAGGCTGGAATGATTAGCGGCTTGCATTATCATCTTTAATCATTTGTACAAGTTTGTGCCTAAAAGCTTTTTCTGTAATGTTTTCATCATGGAATATAAGCCTGTTAAAATCAAAATGTGTATCACTAATCATGTCTTTTGTAAATATATCAGGCTCTTTTCCGCTGACTGCTGGCCAGAATATGCCTATGCATCCATCCTGGCTGCCTGGCTCTATGCCATTATCCCTGGCAAAGCTTTCTGAAATACACCGGTCAGCCATATATACATGGGAATAATTTCCAACAACTTTGGCAAGCCTTGTGCCATTGACATAAAAAGAATTCATGTCATAACCATCTTTAAAGTTATTTTCACTATATTGTTTATTGTCTATATTCGTCCTCTGTGTAATTATTATTACTGGAAGCATCCTTCCGGGGTTGTTTACCAGTTCACATGCCTTGTGGTATTCTTCGTTATTTGTAATAAAATGGGCCATGCAGCTTAAACGTTCTATATCAACAAGCCCTACCTTCTTTACAAGGTCGTGCATAAATGAAGGCTTGTTAAATGTTGAACGCTGCGTAGCACCCCTTGGCATATCACGTGAAGTCATATGGTAAAAATGCAGTCTTCCATCATCAAGCAGGGCAACAGATGAATGTATATGCCATAAAGTGCCAGCAGATTTGCAGTCAATATATTGTATTTTCATGCTGTAAGACAGTTTTTCTGGCAGATATGATATTGTGATGCCATATCCAGGAAGGCAGTTGTGGTATTCTGCCAGTTCATCAGGTATATCCTCAAAAACAGGGTTGAATTTAAAACGTGCCCATTTGTAAATTATTGATGCGGCATTATTAAACTCTGATTTAAGCATACGGGTTTCCTTGTGAAGAAGCGGCAGCTCAATGTGGAACAATATATTGGACTCTAGCCTTGCAAAGGCTGTTTTATGGTATATATGTTCATCAAGCGGCATTTCAATATGGCGGCACACTTCAGCAATTTCCTGGTTTTGCACAATATTGTCATTCAGAAGTTTTATAATCAGGTTGTAGTTCAGGTGTGGATGGTCAAGCTTTAGCAGGCTGCGTATAAGCTTGCGGCGTGAGCATTTAAAGAAATGCTTGGCTGCTTTTTTGTTACTGTCAAAAATTTCCACTATGGCAGGGTGCAGGCTTTCGGTATCATCAATTTTAATCCTGAATTTGCTTTTAAGCATAAGCTCCCAGTTGCCTGTTTTATAGTGGTTATATGAAAGCCGTTCAAAAAGCTGTACAAGTGACCAGTCACTTAATTCAAGGTTAGCCAGTATACAGTTAAGTATGCGTGACAGTTCCTCGCTGCCTTTCCAGAACTGGTCATCTGAAAGCAGGCTTTTATAACGCATATCATGTTCTATTTCATGCCAGCCCTCAAAGAACACAGTGCGGAATTGTATTTCAAATGTTGTATCAATAGGAAGCTTCCAAAGTTCTTTTTTATATAATTTAAAATATTCAGCAGGATACCTGAACACACCATTAATCTTAGTTGCCCTGAATTCATCAGCATTAAAAGTATTTCTTGACCATGTGTCAACCATCTGGAATGTGCTTTCCATAATATCCCTGCATATGCTTAAATCATCATAATAGTACAATACCACACGCAGTCCTATTAAGTCCTGCATTTTTTTGGGGTTATCAGCAGAGCCATAATTGCCACGCTGTAATTTTGATGCAATGGATTCCACAGACTTCACCCTTGAAAATATACGGAAGTATAGGCCACAGGAATCAAGTATTTCCTGGATAGCATCAGTAATATGGCCACAGAGCTCTGTAAGTTTTTCAAAATCTATCTCACGTCCAATAAGGGCTTCCAGCCCTTCTTTAGTAAAATCCTTTAATCCACCCATTATTTTGTGCTCCTTTCCATACACACAGAATATGGCATTTATAAAAATCCAGTAAGGATAACAGAAAATATACCCTACTTAATATAATAACACAAAATATGGAATATAGTATATTGTTTTTTTATTTATTTTGTTATATTATATTTACTATCCGTTACTATTCACAGCCAGTCCAGTCCGGGATTTTTGGCATGGCGGCAATTAAGCCATTGGAGATGGCATGGGGGATTATTATGAGAGAAGCAGAATTTGATATCAGGCTTACAGCAGGCGAGCTTTTTACATTTACAATGCACCATACCTACTCATCAGTATCAGGGATTGTGGGGCTTGGGATAAGCATTGGAAGCCTGCTTTTATGTGCAGCCAGGTATAAGTATTTTGATAGTACAACAATAATAGCACTAGTTATAACAGGGTTATTATTTACAGTAGTACAGCCCGTTATGCTTTATTTTAAATCTAAAGTGCAGATTAAGAAGAATGAGGGCATTAATGATGACCTGCATTACAGGATTTCAGAAGAAGGCATAGAGGTTTCACAAGGGGAACAGAAGGCATTTGTAAAATGGTATGAGGTGCGCAAAAGGAAGATGGTTAAAAATGCGATGTACCTTTATATGTCACCTGTAAGGGCTTTTATTTTTCCAGAGAGCCAGTGTGGCAGCAGTTTTAATGAAGTATCAGTGCTTGTAAAGGATATGATGGAGAAGTATAAGGATTACGAGCCAGAAGAGGAAGAACTGGAAGAAGAGGGCACTTCGGAAACGGAAGGAAAAGAGGAATAGGCATTTATGGAGAACCAGGTTATTGAAAGTTTTTGTGAAAAAGATACATTTGAGGCAGGACGCCTGCTTGGGAAAGGCTGCAGTCCTGGTGATATTGTGCTGCTTTATGGGGATTTAGGCACTGGCAAAACTGTTTTTACAAAAGGTTTCGGGAGCGGGCTGGGGATAGAAGAAACTATCAGCAGTCCTACTTTTAATATTGTGCAAGTATATGAAACAGGGCGTATTCCTTTATACCATTTTGACGTATACAGGGTCAGCTGTGCAGAGGAGATGGAGGAAACCGGGTATGATGACTATTTCTTTGGAAAGGGTGTATGCCTTATAGAGTGGGCAGGGCTTATAGAAGATATTATCCCGCCTGGATGTATAAGGGTCAGTATATCTAAAGATTTAGGCAAAGGTTTTGATTACAGGACTATAGATATAAATGTCCCAGGAAAATAAAAGTCCTGGGAGATGCTTTAAACAACGGAGGCGGCAGGTACAATGAAAGTATTAGCAATAGACAGTTCAGGCATAACTGCTTCGGCTGCGGTGGCAGATGATAATAATATAATAGCAGAATTTACTGTAAATAACAGGCAGACACACTCCCAGACACTGCTTCCAATGGTTGACATGGTAGTAAAAATGTCTGAAATACCGCTTGAAAGTTTTGATGCAATAGCAGTTGCTTCAGGTCCTGGTTCATTTACAGGATTAAGGATTGGTTCTGCAACTGCAAAGGGGCTGGGGCTTGCATTGGGCAAGCCGTTAATACCAGTGCCTACACTTGACGGGCTTGCATACAGGGCCGCATGTTATGATGGGATAATATGCCCACTTATGGATGCAAGGAGAAACCAGGTATATACAGCAGCATACCATATAACAGATGGAAAGCTGGTTAATGTTATAGAGCAGAAGGCAACAGGGATAAAAGATATTTTATCTGAAGTTAATGCAACAGGTGAAAAAGTGCTTTTCTTAGGTGATGGTGCTGATGTATATAAAGATATAATTATGGAAGAAAAAAATATGGAGTATTCATTTGCGCCTGCCCACATATTAAAACAGAGCGCCGCATCTGTTGCAATGCTTGGAATTATATACTATAAAGAAGGAAGATATGAGAGTGCGGCAGAACACAGGCCGTTTTACCTGCGCAAGCCACAGGCTGAACGTGAGCGTGAAGAACGTATGAAGGGTAAAAGCCAGCTATGAGTATAAAGTTCCGGGACATGCTTCCAGAAGATGCTTTTATAATATCAGAATTGGAAAAACGCCTGTTTGGTACATGCACAGATGCAGCATCATATAAAAAAATGTGCCTGGAGGAAGAAAGTATTTATATGGTGGCAGAAGATAATGGCACAGTTATTGCTTATTGTGCAATAACTGCATTATATGAAACAGCGGATTTATGTAATATAGCTGTAAAAAATGAATACAGGTGCTGCCATATTGCAAAAAAACTTCTGGAAAAATGCATTATGCGTTGTAAAGGCAAAGGCGTAACAAGAATTCTGCTTGAGGCAAGGGAAAGCAATGCCCCTGCAATAAATTTTTATAAAAAAATGGGGTTTATGGAAATTGGAAAAAGGAGAGACTATTATAAAGAACCATGTGAGGATGCTGTTATTATGGAGAAAATTCTATAATGGAAAATCCGGCAGAAGTTTTATTATGCTATGTGCCATGCATTTCCACTATACAATTATACATAAAAAATATATTATTAAGAAAAGATGCAGATTGCCTGTATAGTATCTTAATTTATGTATAAACCAAGGAGGAACTGCCATGAATAAAAAAATATTCTGCAATGTGTGTGGAAGACAGCTTAATATGGAAAATGATATACTATTAGAGGATGCGTTTGAGGCGAAGAAGCAGTGGGGGTATTTTTCCCAAAAAGATACAACACTGCATTCATTTGTTATATGTGAAAAGTGTTATGATGAAATGGTTAAAAAGTTTGTAATACCACCTGAAATTACTAATGTAACAGAACTATAGTATCCAGGTGGTTGTGCAGACCACAGCATGGAGGCTGGTTTATGTTAGATTTATGTTTGCTTGGGACAAGTGGTATGATGCCGCTGCCTGGACGGTGGCTTACTGCACTTATGGCAAGGCTTGGCGGGAGCAGCCTGCTGGTTGACTGTGGCGAGGGTACACAGATAGCAATAAGGGAAAAAGGATGGAGTGTAAACCCTGTTGATACAATATGTTTTACACATTACCACGGAGACCATATAAGCGGGCTGCCAGGGCTTTTGCTATCGATGGGAAATTCCTGCCGTACAGAGCCTGTTACACTTATAGGGCCCAAAGGGCTTGAAAAAATTGTAAATTCACTGCTTGTTATAGCGCCAGGGCTTCCGTTTAAACTGGAATTTATTGAACTTAATGAAAAAGAACAGGATATAGCTGTTAATGGATATAATTTAAGGGCATTTAAGGTAAACCACAATGTCCCATGTTATGGATATACAATAAATGTCCCAAGGGGAGGCAGGTTTTATCCAGAACTTGCAAAAGAAAATAATGTGCCTGTACAGCTCTGGAACAGGCTTCAGAAAGGTGCAATAATTGAACACGAAGGCAGGATTTATACGCCAGACATGGTTATAGGCCCTCCAAGAAAAGGGATAAAAGTTACATACTGTACGGATACAAGACCAGTACAAAGCCTAATTGAAAATGCCAGAAATGCCGATTTATTAATATGTGAAGGTATGTATGGGGAAGAGAGCAAAATCCAGAAGGCTGTTGAAAATAAGCATATGACTTTCTGTGAAGCTGCACAGGTTGCAAAGGAGGCAGAAGCCAGGGAACTCTGGCTTACCCATTACAGCCCATCGCTATTAAGGCCTGGGGATTATATAAAAGATGTTAAAAAAATATTTCCAGGTTCATATGCAGCAAAGGACTGCAGAAGTGTGACGCTTGGATTTCCAGAAGAAGAAAATTAAACAGGAGGTATTGTATATGGGCAAACCGGGCAAAAAAATTCTGGCAGCATTTATTGTAATGGCATGTCTGGCAGCAGGGGCTATAGGGGTATTTTACTATATGTCCAGGCCAGATAATGATGTTCAGGAAGTTGCAGAAACAGGGACAGAGATAGAAAAGTTAATTAAAAAGGATTTAGATACAAAATATCCTGAAACTGCTGTTGAAGTCCTTAAATTATACTGGCGTTATAATAAATGTATGTACAACGAGAAAACAAGTGACAGTGAATTTGAGAAACTTTTAGAACAATTACGCAAACTTTATGATGAAGAGTTTCTTGCAGAAGAAGAGAATTCATGGGAAAACATGTTAAAGAGGTTTAAGTCAGACAGAGATGAGTACCAGAAAAGCGAGAAAAAAATATCTATGTATACAGTAGGGCAGGGAAGCTCTGCCGCATCCGGCAAAATTGATGGCAGGGAGTGCGTTTCCATTACATGCAGTGCTATGATTAAACAGAAAGCAAAGCGGGAAAATGTATACGAGAAATTTATGTGCAGGCAGGATGAAGACAATAACTGGAAAATATTAGGCTGGCAGAAGGCAGAAGCCGGGGATATACAGCCAGAAGAAAAGTAATTAATAATATAGCAGGGTTCTTTTTTAGTAGATTATTTGCGCCGCAGGAGGCGGTATGGAGGATTAGTATGCCAAAAGATATATTAACGCTTGGAATTGAAAGCTCTTGTGATGAAACAGCGGCGGCTGTTGTAAAAAATGGCAGGGAGGTTTTGTCAAATATTATATCTTCACAGATTGATATCCATAAGCTTTATGGCGGCGTTGTGCCAGAGATTGCGTCACGTAAACATATTGAGAGGATAAATTACGTAATAGAAGAAGCTATTGCCAGTGCAGGTATTACATTAGGGGAGATTGATGCTATATGTGTAACATACGGGCCGGGGCTTGTTGGCGCACTGCTGGCAGGGGTAAGTACAGCAAAGGCAATGGCTTATGCTGCTGGTATTCCGCTTGTGGGGGTGCATCATATAGAAGGGCATATTGCAGCAAATTATATTGAACACAGTACATTAGAGCCGCCATTTTTATGTCTTGTAGTATCAGGCGGACACACACATCTTGTGCAGGTAAATGGATATAATGATTTTGTTGTAACAGGGTGTACACATGATGATGCTGCCGGGGAAGCATTTGATAAAACCGCCAGGGCTCTGGGTCTTGGTTATCCTGGAGGGCCAGCGGTAGACAGGCTTGCTAAATCTGGAAACCCATATGCTATTGAGTTCCCACGTGCTAAAGTAGATGGATATGAGTATGGTTTTAGTTTTTCGGGGCTTAAGTCAGCCGTATTAAATTATTTAAATGGATGTGAAATGAAGAATATAGAGATTAATACTGCAGATGTTGCTGCATCTTTCCAGCAGGCAGTAATTGATGTCCTTGTCAGCAAGGCAATAGATGCTGCTATAAAATCAGGAGGAAACCAGATAGCAATTGCAGGTGGTGTTGCTTCAAACTCTGCTTTAAGGGCTGCGCTGGAAAAAGAATGTAATAAAAATGACATCAGGCTTTACTGCCCATCACCAGTTTATTGTACAGATAATGCAGCAATGATTGCAGTACAGGGGTATTATAATTTTATAGCAGGGAAAAGAAGTGGCCTGGATTTAAATGCTGTCCCTAACCTTAAACTTGGTATATAACTTGTTTAAAAAAATTGAAAAAAATCTAAAAAAGGGGTTGACGGGCATCAAAAATGATGTTATACTAGCAAAGCACTGTTAAGGAACGGCGCAAAATAAAGTTAAATATGGAGAGATATCGAAGTGGTCATAACGAGGCGGTCTTGAAAACCGTTTGCCCACCCGGGCACGTGGGTTCGAATCCCACTCTCTCCGTTTACTAAGTAAATAGTATTTAAAATAAAGAATAAACACTGTGTATTTAGCTTCATTGAGAAAGCTGTTCACTTCTATAGCATAAGGTTATACCGCTGGGTGGAAAGCTTTTTTTATGCCTTAAGCCAGAAAGTGGCTTGTGGTGTGCTATGGAGCTAAGGGTAAACAGATAAATCTGTATACATGCTGGCGGATATATGGCTGGCTTAGTACAAGGAGAAATACCCAAGAGGCTGAAGGGGCTCCCCTGGAAAGGGAGTAGACCGCTAATAACGGTGCGAGGGTTCAAATCCCTCTTTCTCCGTTAAACACAGTAGAATTTACTGTGTTTTTTTATGCTCTTTTGTCTGCATATGCATCTAGTTCTTGTTAAGGATTAATGTATAAACAGGATGAAACAGGATATAATAATTTAAAATAAATTTTTAAAAAAAGTTGTTGACATGAAAGAGCTAGTGTGGTAGTATATAACACGTTGGCGTAAGAAAGCCAGCAAAATAAAGCACATTGATAACTGAACAGTAAAACAACCCTGAA